>JAYUDQ010000312.1:0-5470 GCA_043739745.1 Acidimicrobiia bacterium
CGTTCCGGCTCGATGGGCTTCGGCCCGACCGAGCGGCCGAAGGAACTGGTACTCACCGAGTTGGCGACGGCGCTCGCCCGGTTGCTCACCCGCGGCGGGAACCTCGTCGGGGCGATCCTGTACAACAACGCCGTCGACCGGACCCTGCCGCCCCGCAGCGGCCGCAACCACGTCCTCAGGCTCACCCAGGAGCTCCTGCGGCCATCGGAGTCGACCGGCACCAGCACCGATCTCACCGAGCTCGTCGTCGCCGCGTTGCGCACGGTCAAACGGCGGTCGCTGGTGATCATCGTGTCCGACTTCATCAGCGAGCCGGGCTGGGAACGGCCGCTGTCGCTGCTGAGCCAACGGCACGAGGTCGTGGCCATTCGCCTCTTCGACCCGCGAGAGCATGCCCTGCCCGATGCCGGGCTCATCGTCGTGGAAGACGCGGAGACGGGTGAGCTCCTGTCCGTCGACACGAGCGATCCCGAGTTCCGGCGCCGTTTCAACGAAGCCGCCGCAGCGCGCGATGCAGAGATGGCCGCGGCTGCGCTCCGGGCCCGGGTCGACCTGCACTCCGTGTCGACCGAGGACGACCTCGTGACGGCCCTGATCCGCATCGTCGAGCGGCGACGCCGAAGGCGGCGATGATGTCATTCGCGCTGCCAAAACTTCTCCTGCTGGTGCTGCTCGTGCCGGTTCTCGTTTGGGGCTACGTCAGCCTGGTGCGCCGCCGCACCAGCCGCTCGGCCGAGCTCGCAGCCCAGGGGTTCGTGCCGACCGCAGCAACCGTGCGGCTCCGCAAGCGCCGTCATATCCCCTACATCTTCTTCCTCGCGGGCCTCACGCTGCTGCTTTTCGCGGTTGCCCGTCCGCAGGCCCGGGTCAGCATCCCGAAGCGCGAGGGCACAGTCATCCTCGCGTTCGACGTGTCAAACAGTATGCGCGCAGATGACATGAAGCCGACTCGAATGGAGGCGGCGAAAGCGGCGGCGAAGGCGTTCGTCGACAAGCAGCCGTCGTCGATCAAGGTTGGCGTGGTGGCCTTCAGCGACGGCGCCCTCATCACGCAGCAGCCAACCAACGACAAGCAATTGGTGCTCGCCGCCATCAAACGGCTGTCGCCGCAGGGTGCGACGTCGCTCGGGCAGGGCATCTTCGCCTCCCTCAACGCCATCGCCGGGAAGCCGCTCAAGATCGATCCGGCAACCCTTGCCGGAGGGGGCGAGAAGGCCGACGGCAGCAACGACCCCGCCGGCAGGCCGGACATCGGGTATTACGGCTCGGCTGCCATCGTGCTGCTGTCGGACGGGGAGAACACGGTCAACCCGGACCCGGTCGAGCTGGCGAAGCTGTCGTCGGTGGCCGGCGTCAAGATCTATCCGATCGGGATCGGGAGCACCGCCGGCACGGTCGTCGACATCGGCGGCTTCAAGGTCGCCACCGCGCTCGACGAGAAGCTGCTCGGCGAGATCGCCACGAACAGCGACGGCGCCTACTACCACGCTGAGGATGAGACGTCGCTGGGGAAGATCTACGGCTCGATCAACCTGCAGTGGCACTCGGTGGCGCAGGATCGGGAGATCACGGGCATCGTCACGGGTGTCAGCACGCTGCTGCTCGTCATCGGCGCCGGGCTCTCGTTGCTCTGGTTCGGAAGGGTGGTCTGATGTCGTTCACCTGGCCGTTGGCGCTGCTCTTACTGCTCGCCGTACCCGCGCTCGTCGGTGGTTACCTCCTGCAACGCCGGCGCAAGCGCAGGGTGGCGGTGCGCTACTCGAGCGTGGCCCTGATCCGCGCTGCGATGCCAACTCGCTCGCCTTGGCGTCGCCTCCTGCCGATGGCGCTGTTCCTCGCCGGCATCGCCGGGCTCGGCGTCGCTTCAGCACGGCCGCAGGCGTCGATGAAGGTTCCGCTCGGGCGCACGTCGATCATCCTCGCCCTGGACGTCTCGCGCTCCATGTGTGCCACCGACGTCGAACCGAACCGGATGACGGTGGCCCAGGATGCGGCCCGGACGTTCGTCAAGTCGCAGCCATCCGGAACGCGCATCGGCATCGTCGCCTTCGCCGGCTTCGCCGAGCTCGTCGTACCTCCGACGACGAAGAAGCGCGACCTGATCGCGGCCATCGACGGGCTCACCACCGCACGTGGCACGGTGATCGGCGCAGCCGAGCTGAAGGCCCTCGACGCGATTGCCGCGATCAACCCCGACGTCGCGCCGGTCGGGGCCGACGTCGGCACAGGCGGCACAGCCGGCGTGGATGGCGCGCCCGACGGTTCGCCGGCTCCCACAACCGGGGCGCCATTCACGCCCGGTGCCAAGGGCTACATCCCCGACATCGTGGTGCTCCTCACCGACGGGGCCAACACCCGTGGCATCGACCCGGTGGAGGCCGCGCAGCAAGCCGTCGACCGCAGGGTGCGGATCTACACGATCGGGTTCGGGACGATGACGCCCACGCAGATGGTCTGTACGGCTGCGCAACTGGGGAGCGACGCGTTCGATGACGGTGGCTTCGGTGGCGCAGGTGGCGGAGGCGCGTTCCCACCGCCCGTTGCTGGTGGTGGATTCGGGGGTGCCAGCCAATACCTGGTGATCGACGAGCCGACGCTGCAGGAGGTGGCCAAGATGACCGGTGGCGCCTACTACCGGGCACAGGATGCCAACCAGCTCAAGGGCGTGTTCGCGAAGCTGCCGAAGCAGGTCGTGCTGCAGTCTCGGAAGGTCGAGATCAGCGCGGCATTCGCCGCATTCGGTGCGCTGCTCGTCGGTGCCGGCGCAGTGCTGTCGCTGCGGTGGAATCGCACGCTGTAGAACGACCTGCGAAGGAACCCCGCATGGTCGCTGCGGCGGTGTGACGGAAAGATTTTCAGAAATCTTGACCGGAATCGCGACTTCGACGATCTGAGCCCGCCAGTTCGGGTGCCGATCGAGCAGCCGGCGAAGGCCGTAGTAGTCGCCGACCGGTCCGCTCAGGCCTTCGTGAGCGAACCGTCGCCGATCAGCGCGTCGAGCTGACGGGTCAGGACCTTCGAGAAGTTCGGATGGGTGAGGATCCAGAACGTGTCCCGCTGTACGCCGTCGAGTACGAGGCGGCCGACCTCGTCGGGGTCGAGGCCGGTTTCGAGGATGTTCTGGATGGTGGCGCCGGCCTTGCCTTCGGCCGCACTGTTGGCCTTTGGCTTGGCCTTGCTCGGCCGGTAGTCGACCGAGTGGCGGCTGATGTCGGTGTTTATCGGGCCGGGGCACAGGACCGATGCGCGCACAGGGCTCTTGCGACCCCGGAGGTCACGCTCGAGCGTCCCCATGAGCGCCACGGCGCCGTGCTTGGCCACGTTGTAGGCACCCATGAACCCGCCGGCAATGAGCCCGGCGAGCGAAGCCGTCGTATTGATGTGGCCCTCGCCTTGCGCTTCCATGATGGGGAGGAACGTCTTCACGCCGTAGATCGGGCCCCACAGGTCGACGTCGATGATCCAGCGCCAGTCGTCGATGCGGATGTTGTTCGTCGGGGTGGGGATGCCGATGCCGGCGTTGTTGCACAGCAAATGGACCGCGCCGAATCGCTCGAGTGTCGCCGCCGCGAGTGCTTCGACATCCTCGAGTTTCGACACATCGCACCGGTGACTGGCGACCTCGATGCCCCGCTGGGCGAGCTCATCGACGGTCGCCGCGAGCATCGCCTCGTCGAGGTCGGCGAGCATCAGCTTCATGCCTGCATCGGCGAAGGCCCGGGCCATTCCCCGACCGATGCCACTCGCCCCGCCCGTGATGACTGCGACACGTCCGTTGGTCTCCATGACGCGGACCATAGCGAGACCAGTCCGGCTGGAGCGAACGCGCCGACTGACATGGCCACGACCCGGCGGACCGCTCCCTACTTCCATGAGCTGCGGTTTCGCTCCGCCCGGCGAGAAACCGAACCACAGCGACGAATTTGCTCCGCCCGGCGAGAAACCGAGCGGGCATCAGGTCGACGGTTGGGTGGCCCAGCCGTCGTGGGCGTCGCCGGCTTCGTCGACGGGCAGGAGGATGGCGAAGCTGGCCCCGGGTTGGGATCGATCGAGGAGAAGACGCCCGCCCTCGCCGTCGACGAGCGATCGCGCGAGGGCCAGACCGATCCCTTCACCGCTGGTGTCGGTCCGTCCGGTCCGGTGCCGGTGGAAGATGTCGCCCGCATCGGCGTCGATGCCGGGGCCTTCGTCGGTGACGGTGATGGCGACGCCCATGGCGATGTCCCGAGCCTCGACCGTGACCGTGCCGCGACCGTGGCGCCAGGCGTTTTCGACCAGAACGTCGAGTGCCTGCGCGACGGCGTGATGGCGCGCCTTCGGAACCGCGGCTGCTGACCTGACGATCCGCAGCTGCCGGGTCGAAGCGGCGAGCACGGAGTGCCAGTGCTGCGATGCATCACGGAGGACCCGCCCGATGTCGAGGACGGGCCGGTCGGTGGAGCCGGCCCCATGCGCAAGTTCGAGGAGGGAGTCGATGGTGATCTCGAGGCGGTCGATCTCGGCGAGCGCTTCCGTGAGGGCGATCTCGGGTGGATGGCCGGGGGCGGCGAGCTCGTTGTCGATGATGAGCCGGAGGCTGGTGAGCGGTGTGCGCAGTTGATGGGAGGCGTCGGCGCTGAAGGCACGTTCGCGCTCGAGGGCGTGCTCGAGGCGTTGCGCAGTTGTGTGCAGCGCGCTCGTGACCTCATCGAGCTCCCGGATCCCGGTCGGCTCGGCGGCGATGGTGAAGTCGCCTTCACCGAGCCGGACGGCCTCATCGCGGACCGTACGCACCCGGCGTGCGATCCGATCGGCGAGCGAGCGCCCGATGAATCCCGAGAGGATGAGGACTCCCGCGCCGAAGCTCGCCAGAAGGAGCCACGCGCGGGTGACGCGTGCATCGACGGCGCGCAACGACCGTTCGGCGCGGACGACGCCGATGACCCGTTCGTCCGCCGTGACCGGTACGGCCGCAACCAGGCCCTCGCTGATCTCGCCGCTGCGAATTCGGTTGCGTTGGGCATCGATCACGAATTGGTCGGCGCGTTGCGGTCCGGTGCCCGTGAACAGACGACCGTCCGGACCGTAGAGAGCGAGCGTCAGGCCTTTTGCCGGTGGAAGCTCGACCGGATCCATCGATGTGCGGTATCCGGAAGGCACGGCCCGCGCCGCGAGCGTCGCCTCGCGTTCGAGGCGGATGGTGGCGTCGTCCAACGCCGATCGGGCCAGCGCAACGGCGAGCGGGACGCCGAAGAGCACGAGTGCGATCGCCGTGGTGATGAGGATGGCGCCGAGGATTCGCCGTCTCATGGGGTCATTTCGTACCGATATCCCACGGCTCGCAGGGTCGTGATCCTGCTCGGCTGCCCCGGTTCTTCGCCGAGGCGTCGGCGCAGCGAGGCGATGTGGACATCCAGCGTCTTCGTGGAGCCGAACCAGTGCTCGTCCCAGACGTCGGCCATGAGCCGCTCGCGGGACACGACGTGTCCGG
>JAYUDQ010000313.1:0-2017 GCA_043739745.1 Acidimicrobiia bacterium
CTGGCGCACGGCCCTGGAGGGCGTCGCGAGTCTCGGCCAGGTCATCGTGCCGCGAGTTGGCGCAATACCCCTTCCGCCGCTGCGACCGCCGTGCTGAACGTCGCCTGCAGGAGGTAGCCGCCGGTCGGCGCTTCCCAGTCGAGCATCTCGCCGCAGACGAAGACGCCGGGCGCTCGGCGGAGCATGAAGTCGTCGTCGATCTCCATCCAACGAACACCGCCGGCCGTGGAAATGGCGCGGGCGATCGGGCTCGGGTCGAGAACAGTGATCGGCGCGGCCTTGACGATCGCAGCGAGTTGCGTTGGATCGTGAGGAAGCCCCCCCGGGTGGGCCTCCCGCAGCATCCCGATGGCCGCTGGGCTGAGCCCGCCGGCTTTGCGGAGGAACGCGGTCGTCGACTGGCTGCCGCGTGGTCGGGAGAGCCGGTCGACGAGCTTCGCCTCGGGAAGATCTGCACGCAGATCAATTGTGACGACAGCCGTCCGGGCGTTTCGCGTTGCGTCGCGAAGTCGGTGCGACAGCGCATAGACCGGTCCGCCCTCGAGGCCGTTCTCGGTCACCATCAGCTCACCTCGGACGGTGCGACCGCCGAACGTCACGGCCACGTTCTTCAACGGAAACCCGGCGAAGCGCTCGGCGAACACCGCAGCCCACGGCACCGAGAACCCTGAGTTGGCGGGCTCAAGCGGCGACATTGCGACACCGCGCGCCCGCAGCGCGTCTACCCATCCACCATCCGATCCGGTACCGGGCCAGCTCGCGCCTCCAAGCGCGAGGACGACGGCGTCGACCGGTCCGAGGCTCTGGTTGGTACCGACCCTTTCGGTCGGCGTCTGTAGGTCGGCCTGACCGGCGGCATTCGGTAGCGCTTGCCCCCCGATCGGGCCGGGGAGATGAGTGAGCCGGACCCGTCCCTCGCCATCCCAGCCTTCGAAACGATGACGGGTCAGGAAGTGCACCCCGAGACCGTCGAGGCGCTGCAGCCAGGCGCGCAGCAGAGGCGTGGCCCGCAATGCCCGGGGGAACACCCGCCCGCTCGAGCCGACGAACGTTTCCTGCCCGAGCGATTCGCACCATGCGCGCACCGCCTCGGGAGGGAAGGCCTCGATGGCGGCCGTGAGCCGCTTCTCGGTCGGCGTGTACCGACGCAGAAGCTGCTCGAGTGGTTCGCTGTGCGTGAGGTTGAGCCCGCCTCGGCCGGCGACGAGAAACTTGCGACCCGGTGATCGCATGTGGTCGACCAGGGTGACCGCGCAACCACTGGCCGCGACCACTTCTGCAGCCATCAGCCCCGCTGGTCCGCCTCCGATCACTGCGACGTGGACCATCCCCGTCTCAGACGATGCAGTCGGTCACGGCGATGTCCACGGTCTCCACGCCCCGACCGTACCTCGCCGCCTGAGCGCCTTCCCCGGGCTGAGCGCCTTGCCATAGCTGAGCGACTCGATCGAACGGCGTGCGAGCATGGCGGCGATGGCGAACGGACGCTTCGCACCGAGCCCTACGGGTGAACTACACGTCGGCAACCTGCGCACCGCACTGGTGGCCTGGCTGCTGGCCCGTTCCGCTGGAAGTCGTTTCGTGCTGCGCATGGAGGACCTCGATCCCGTCACGTCCAGCAGAGCCCATCAGACTGGGCAGGAACGTGGACTCACCGCGCTGGGCATCGACTGGGACGGTGAGGTGGTGCGCCAGTCGGATCGGATGCATCTCTACGACGAGGCCATCGGCCGTCTCAGTGCGGAAGGCCGCACCTATCCCTGCTACTGCACCCGTCGGGAGATCGCGGAGGCGGCCCAAGCTCCACACGAACAACTACCGGAAGGCGCATACACCGGGACCTGTCGTGATCTCAGCCACTCGGCGAGGGTCGTGCTCGAGGCGAACGGTCGGCGTCCGGCCCTTCGTCTGCGCGCTGACGGAGTGGAGGTCGCGTTCACCGATCGCTGGCGCGGCAAGGTCGCCGGTGTCGTGGACGACGTCGTGCTTCGGCGTAACGATGATATGCCCGCTTATA
>JAYUDQ010000314.1:0-2016 GCA_043739745.1 Acidimicrobiia bacterium
AGCACTCAACGCCTTCGCCATCATGTTCGAAGACCGACTGTTCCCCACCAACCAATGACCGACCCAGAACCGGTTACACCGAAATTCCGACAGTCCCGCTTCTGGCCGTCTCCGGCTGAGCGTGATGCGCCGCGCGTCGAGGCCCGCAGGCATCTGGCGTCACTTTCGACCATCGCGAGATCCAAATACCGGATTGACCGCGGCCGAAGCGCCGAATATCTACAAGTATGTGCGGTCCTCAGCCTGGCCGAGGCCTCCGAAATAGCACGTTCGTGCGGAGTGGGGACGCTTTATCGTGTGTGGTGTGCACATCGCCATCCTCACCTTCGACGGCTACAACGAACTCGACTCGCTCATCGCGCTCGGCATCCTGAACCGAGCAGCCAAGGACGACTGGAAGGTCTCGATCGCTTCGCCCGACGCGACCGTCACGTCCATGAACGGCCTGGTACTGCACTCACAGGCGACGCTCGCCGAGGCATCTGTGGCCGACGCCGTCATCGTCGGCAGCGGCATCCGCACCCGAGAGGTCGTGGGCAACGCTTCCATCATGGATGCGCTCCAGCTCGACCCTTCGAGGCAACTCATTGGAGCGCAGTGCTCGGGTGCGCTTGTGCTCGCCAAGCTCGGCTTGCTCGACAACATTCCCGCCTGCACCGACCTCACCACGAAGCCATGGGTCGTAGCGGCTGGCGTCGACGTTCTGGACCAACCCTTCTACGCCAACGGCAACGTCGCTACTGCCGGAGGTTGTCTCGCCGCGCAGTACCTGGCGGCATGGATGATCGCCCGACTCGCCGGTCTCGACACAGCGGCGAGTGCCATGCACTACGTCGCGCCGGTGGGCGAGAAGGACGAATACGTCTCGCGGGCGCTCGACAACATCCGCCCCTATCTCAACGCCACCGCAGCCAGCGCACAGTTACTGCCGAGGTAGCGCCTATTGCCCGGTCTTGCTCGCAACGCAATGGCGATCGACGGCGCAGAACGACGAGCGCCGATCGACGCTCCTATGTGTTGTCAAGGATCTCTTTGCCGGTGTTTCGGGCAGGCCAGTGATGGGCCACTCGGGTGAGGGCAGGCTCTTATCAGGCCACGGTTGCCGGCGGTGTGTGGCGATGGCGGGACGGCATGTCGTTCGAAGGACAACCGGTTGGTGTCAGGCAGATCTTGGGCCAGTCCCGTCATCGCGTTCTTGTCAGCGTGGTAGCGCCCGGAAGGTTTCTCGGGCGACGTAACGCTTGAGGCTGCGGATGATCGCGCGTTTCGATTTCCCCTCGGCGAGGCGGCGGGTCATGTAGGCGATGGTGCGTGGTTCGTGTTGGCCGAGGCGGGTGATCACGATCCGCCAGATCGCGTTGTTGGCGTGCCGGTCACCGCCGCTGTTGAGCCGGAACCTGTTGGTTATCTGGCCGCTCGACGCGGGGACGGGGGCGATGCCGCACAGCATCGCCCTCGCCCCCTCGGAGGTGATCCGGTCGGGGTTGTCGCCGGCGGTGACGAGCAGCACTGCGGCGGTGTCGATGCCGACTCCGTAGATGTCCAGCAGTGCCGGCGCGGCAGCTTTGACGATCGGTCCGAGCTGGTCGTCGATGGTGGCGAGTTCGGCGTCGAGGGCGTGGACGCGGCGGGCCAGGATCACTGCGGTTGTCTTCGTTGCGCGCATCACGATGTCACCACCGGCGTGTGGGCGGAGCTTGGCTGCCTCGTTGACCAGCTGTGTCGCGGTCAACCCGCCCAGTCTGGCGCGTAGTTCGTCGGGTGCGGTGAACATCAGATGGCGGAGCTGAACGAGGGTTCGGATCCGGGTCGAGCGCGCTGAACGTTTCGCGACGAGCAACGCCCGCAATGCCTCCGCGTGCGAGTTCCCCGTCTTGGCCCGACCGGTGCAGCGACCCGACAACGTGCCGCGTGCTGCCTCGATCGCGTCGAGCTGATCGCTCTTGCCGTGCTGGCGTCGCTTCTGCCGGTCCGGTCGATCAACCTCGATCACGACGACTTCAGCGGCAATGAAAT
>JAYUDQ010000315.1:0-2013 GCA_043739745.1 Acidimicrobiia bacterium
GCCCGCTGGCGCCGATGGGGACTCGACCGGCTGGACCGACGGCTCGTCGACGTTTCGCTTTCCGAGGATTCCACGACGGTCACCGTCCTCCAGCACCTCGCCGGAACAGAAGGCGTGTTCGCCCTGCACGAGCAGCGCATCCGCCCGTGCGTGGACGGCGGGCTCGTGTTCGATGAGCGGGTGGACGTGCCGATGGAGTGGGACGACGTCGCCCGGGTCGGCGTGTCGTGGCACACGATCGCCGGGTTCGAGACGGTGGAGTGGTTCGGCCTCGGCCCGGCCGAGAACGAGCCCGACCGTCGCCGCGGCTCGGTCGTCGGCCGCTACCGGGCTGCCCCCGACGAGCTGCCGTACCTCATGCCGCAGGACTTCGGCACCCGCGGCGACGTCCGCTGGTTCGCTGTCGAATCGGCGCGGACCCGGCTTCGTGTCGATCCCGACGACTGCGTCTCGTTCTCGGCCACCCACCACACCCAGGCCGACCTGTTCGCCGGGACGGACCGGCTCGACCTGCGTCGCCGCGACGAGCTCGTCGTGCACCTCGATGTCGCCCGGCGAGGCGTCGGCACGGCGAGCTGCGGTCCGGACACGTTGCCTGCGTACCGCGTCGCGCCCGGTTCGTACCGCTGGTCGTGGCGGCTCACGCCCTCCATTCCTGACCGCTGACGAACCGGCGGCCGGGCTCAGCCTTCGACCACGTGCGCACCACCGACGGCCCGCACGTGCCACCCCTCGGTGATCGCTCCCGGCCGGCAGAGCGCAACGACGCACCCACCGAACCCCGCACCCGTGAGCCGCACGCCGAACACGCCGGGTAGGGCCCGCAGACGTCGGCACAGCGCGTCGAGCACGTCGGTCGAGACGCCGTAGTCCGTGCGAAGGCTCTCGTGGCTGGCGTCCATCAGCGATCCGGCGCCACCGAGATCCCCTGCGGCGAGCGCAGCGACGAACAACCGGACACGCTCGTTCTCACTGACCACATGGCGGGCCCGCGCCCGCACCACATCGTCGACGATCCTGGCGACATCGTCGACGACCGCCGATCGCAGCGGGCCGACCACGGCCTCGGCCGCGGCACACTGCGCAACGCGCTCGGCGTAGGCCGACCCGGCCAGCGACCGCTGCTGTCCCGAGTGGACCACGACGAACTCGGCCGCATCCGGCGCCGGAAGGGCTACCGGCGTGACGCGCATCGAGGTGCAGTCGATGAGCAGCGCATGGCCCTCGATGCCTGCGGCACAGGCCAGTTGGTCCATGATCCCCGACGGCACGCCGACGGCACGGTGCTCCGCCCGCTGGCACAGCCGGGCCAAGGCCAACGGATCATCGGGTGATGCCCCCATCGCAAGCGCACAGGCAACTTCCAAGGCTGCACTCGACGACAGCCCAGCGCCGGCCGGGACGTCCGAGACGACCGTTCCGACGAGACCGAGACGCGGGCGCACCTCGGCGACCACTGCGCCGACGTAGCGGGCCCAGCCCGGGGTGAGGAGGGAGGGGTCGTCGACATCGAGGGGAACGACTGCTGCGTGGTCCTCGAGGGAACTCGTGAGGCGGACGACCCGCTCGTCGGCCTCCGCGACGCGGACCTCGGTCCAGCGGTCGATGGCCATCGGGAGCACGAGGCCCCCGGTGTAGTCCGTATGGTCGCCGATCAGGTTGACGCGGGCCGGCGCACGGGCGACGCGCAGCGTCGAGTCCGCAAGCACGAGGCGGGTCGGGGCACCCGCCGGGAAGCGCTCACCCACTGTTGTGGCGCGCCTCTTGGGGGATGCGAGCCTCGCCGGGCCGCACGGGCGGCACCGGTTCCATGATGTGGCGCTGCCCCGATGTGAGCCGATCGAGGAACGGGCGCGAGTACTCATAGCCAAACCTCGTGCGGGCCCAACTCGGTCCGTACCGCAGGATGACGATGCGCCGCTCGCCGGGGTTGGTGCGACTGGCCGCACCGTGCATCAGCGCGTCGACGAACAGCAACGCGTCGCCGGCCGACAGGCAGACCGGCACCGCCCC
>JAYUDQ010000316.1:0-5446 GCA_043739745.1 Acidimicrobiia bacterium
CGATGCGACCGGCATACATCACGTTCACCGTGTCGGCAAGGCCGGCGACGACACCGAGGTCGTGTGTGATCAGCACGATGGCCAGCTCGCGCGACTGGCGCAGCGACCGCAGCAGATCGAGGATCTGTGCCTGCACCGTGACATCGAGGGCGGTGGTCGGCTCGTCGGCGATGAGGATGTCGGGGTCGTTGGCCAGCGCCATAGCGATCATCACCCGCTGGCGCATACCACCGGACAACTCGTGTGGATACGACCTCGCCCGCCGGACGGCATCCGGGAACGACACCATCTCCAGGAGCTCGACCGCTTTGGACTCCGCTTGCCGTGGGCTGACCTGCTGGTGCGTGATGACGGCTTCGGCGATCTGGCGGCGGATGTCCAGCACCGGGTTCAACGAGGTCATCGGGTCCTGGAAGATCATTCCGATACGACCGCCGCGATGCTTGCGCAGCACCGCGTTCGGCGCACCGAGGAGCTCGACACCGTCGAAGCGCGCCGACCCCGTCACGGTCGCGTTGGGGTCGAGCAGCCCGAGCACAGCGAGCATCGCCGCGCTCTTGCCGGAGCCGGACTCGCCGACCACTGCGGCCACTTCGCCCCGGTGCACGGCCAGGTCGAGGCCGCGCACCGCATGTACCGATCCATCGCTGACCGAGAAGCGGACATCGAGGGCTTTGATGTCGAGCAGCGGCGCGTGGGTGGCACCGGCGTCGGTGGCTCCAGCGGCGACGGCTGTCACCGGCGAGCCCGCACATCGAACGCATCGCGGAGGCCGTCGCCGAGGAAGTTGAAGGCCAGGCCGATGGTGAGGATCGCGAGCCCAGGCGCCACGGCGACCCACCACTGGTAGAAGTACTTCGCCCCCTCGGTGATCATCGCCCCCCACTCCGGCGACGGCGGCTTCGCACCCAGCCCCAGGAAGCTGAGTGTCGCGGTGAGGATCACCACCTGCCCGAGGTCGAGTGTGGCGTTGATGAGCGCCGGGGTGAACGACAGTGGGAGCACGTGCTTGCGCAGGATGCGGCTCGGCTTCGCGCCGATCGACACCGCAGCCTGGATGTGATCGCGGTGCCTGATCGAGAGCACCTGACCGCGTAGTAAGCGCGCATAGATCGGCCACCATACGATGACCATGGCGTAGAACGCGTTCCGCAGCCCCGGCCCGAGCGCGGCGGCGATGGCCATTGCGAGGAAGATCGGCGGGAACGCGACCGTGACATCGACGAGGCGCATGATGACGGAGTCGATCCAGCCGCCGACGTAGCCTGCGATCGAGCCGAGAATTGCGCCAATCGTAACTGCACTTATGATCACGGCGACGGAGATGGGCAGCGTCTGGCGGGCGCCGTAGAGGACGCGGGTGAACACGTCGCGGCTGAGTGCGTCGGTGCCGAACCAGTGAGCGCCGCTGGGGGCCTGCAGCCGCTTGCCGACTGATTCGAGCGGGCCGTACGGTGCCCACCACGACACGGTCAGCACGACGACGAGCCAGGCCAGCGCGACGACCGCGCCAGCGATGATGGGCGGCCGGCGGAGCTCCTTCGAGACCTTCCATCGGTGCCGCTTCGGCGTTGCCGCCGTGGCTGTGGTCACCGCGGTCATGACAGGCGGATCTTCGGATCGGCGACCGCATAGAGCAGGTCGGTGACGAGGTTGGCGAGCAGGAACGCGAGGCCGCCGAACAGCGACACCCCGGCGACAGCGGGATAGTCGAGCGTCTGCGCGGCCTGCACGGCGTACGAACCGATGCCGTTCCACTGGAAGATCGTTTCGGTGAGTACCGAAGCCGTCAGCAGCTGGGCGAACGAGAAGCCGAGGATCGTGAGTGTCGGGAGCCAGGCGTTGCGCAGCACGTGCGAGCGCATCACGGTCCGCTCGCGGAGACCCTTCGCGCGGGCGGTCCGGACGTAGTCGCTGTGCAGCTCGTCGAGCATGGCCGCACGTACGAGCCGCGAGATCTGGCCCATGTAGGCCCAGCCGAGCACGAAGCACGGGAGCGCGAGCCGCTGGAGGCATTGCCAGAACAGCTTGGCGTTGCCATCGACGAGCGCGTCGACGGTGTAGAAGCCGGTCACCTTCGGCGGTGCCGACACCCGCGGCGGTAGACGCCCCGGACCGGGGAACCAGCCGAGGCGGGCGTAGAGGATCGAAAGGAGCACGAGTCCGATCCAGAACACCGGAAGCGACGAGCCGAACAGCGAGAAGAGCCGGGCGAAGTGATCGACGGGTTTGTCCTTCCGGCTCGCGGCGATGGCGCCGAGCGCAACTCCGCCCACGCCGCCGATGAGCAGCGCTCCGACACCCAGCTCGAGTGTTGCCGGGAACCGTTCGCGCAGGTCGGTGACAACGCTCTGTCGGGTTCGGAAGGAGGTCCCGAGATCGCCCTTCGTCAGGTTCTTGAGGTACTTCACGTACTGCTCGGGGATAGTGCCGTTCAGCCCCCACTTGGCCTTCGCCGCGTTCACGACGACCTCGTTGTTGAGCTGGCGCTCGCCGACGATCGACGCCAACGGGTTCGCAGGGATGAGCCGCGAGATCCCGAACGCGATCGTGATGATGCCGAGGAGGAGGAACGGCATCACCACGAGGCGGCGAAGGATGTACCTGCCCACGTCAGGCCCGCGGTTGCGCAAGCAGAGCCTGAAGTGGCCGAGCCATCAGCCCTTGAGGCCGAGCAGCGCGAGATCGAGGTTGCAGCAGGCGCTGTAGTGCATGCCGGTGATGTCGGCTGCGTACGCGAGCACGAGCTGCGGGTTGACGATCGGGAAGATCACCGCGTCGTCGATCATGGCCTGGCCGAGGGCGGTGTAGGCAGCGCCCTTGGCAGCTCCGGATGCGGCCAACGCGGTGGCGAGACCGGTGACCTCGGCCGGGTTGAGGAGGGGCTTGCCCGCCGCTCCGCCGCCGCCCCGCTTGGCCCACGACGAGTCCGGGATCTCACCGAAGTACTGCTCGTACTGGCTCGAGTCCGAATGGTCGGGGGCGAAGTAGACGGCCGTGACCGGGATGCCCTGCTTGTTGATCTTGTCGGCCCACTGCGGGAACTCGACGGGCGTGAGCTTCAGATCGATGTTGACCTTCTTCAGATCCTGCTGGAGCTTCTGCATCATCAGGTCGAAGTCGACGCCGTACACATTGACCTTCGGATACGTGGCGTCGAGGCTGAACCCAGCCGCTTTGCCCGCCGTCTTGAGCAACGCCTGGGCGCCGGCGAGGTCGTACTTCGGCAGCGCGAGATCCTTCGCACCGAGGAATCCGTTCGGGATGGGTGAGGCCTGGAGCTTGCCCTTGCCGGCGACGAGCGCATCGATGGCGCCCTGGTAGTCGATGGCCATACCGATCGCCTTGCGGACGTTGGGGTCCTTCATGTTCTCCGCGCCGACGGCACCCGGACTCAATGCTATGTACACGTAGTTGTAGGAGTCGACCAGGCTCGTCTTCACCTTGGCGTTGCCGTCGAGCTGCGGGAGCGCATCCACCGCGATCTGCATGGCGATGTCGACGTCTCCCTGCGAGAGCTGCTGCAGCTGTGAGGCCGAGTCCTTCACCTGCTTGAAGGTGACCTTCGGGAACACCGGCTTCTTCGCACCCCAGTACGCGTCGTTGCGCTTGAGTACCAGCGAGTCACCCTGCGTGTACGACTCGAGGGCGTACGGACCGCTGCCGGCCGAGTTCTTGAGGAACCATGGCTCACCCTTGTCGGCCGTCGCCGCGTCGGCCGCAGCGCTCGCGCCCTGGGCCGTGGCTTCGACGCTGTTCACGATGCCCATGTAGCCGGCGGCCACGATCGGCAGGAACGCCGAGTTGGGTGCATTGAACGTGACGACGACGGTGGTGGCATCGGGCGTGTCGATGCTCTTGTACCCGGCCATCAGGTACGACGCCGAGCCCTTCACGTTGGCGAGCCGCTCCCAGGACCACTTGACGTCCTTGGCCTCGACCGGCGATCCGTCGGCGAACTTTGCGTCCGGGTTCAACGTAAACGTGAACACGGTGTTGTCGGCGTTGGCCTCCCACTTCGTGGCCAGACGGGGGATCATCACGTTCGGATCCTTCGGATCGAGCGTGGCCAGTGTCTCGTACATGGCGGTGAGGAAGATCTGACAGGTGTCGCAATAGGCACGCGAAGGATCGGTGGAGTTGGTGTCCATGTCACGGGCGATCACGAGCTCACGTCCGCTCGCCGGCGCGGTTGCCGCGGCGGTCGTGTCAGCGGCGGCGGTCCCGGCTATGGCGGCTGCGGTCGTGTCGGCCCCTGCGGCTGCGGTCGTGTCGGCGGCGGCGGTGTCAGTGGGTGCGGCCGTCGTGGCCGCTGCTGGCGCCGCGGTGGTGTCGCTGCTCTTGTCGGAGGAGCACGCCGCGAGTATGAGCGCGCTCACCGTCAGCAAGGCGAAACTGCCGCGGAGCGACCTTCGGGCCGTGGACCGGAACCGGTGTTCCGTCAACGGCGGCATCGAGGACTTGGGCATCGCGCACTCTCCTAGATCGAGTTCGTGGGACACTAAACCGAATCCGGCTCGGCTTTCAACTGCACAGGACCTTCGCACCCATGAGCCCTACCGCCCTTCCGCAACCGAACTCGTCTCCCGGACCGACGCTCCGACCGACGCCAGCCGCAGTGCGTTCGCGGTCGGCGGATAGCGGCGACGAGGCATCGGCCGGCCGCCGCACCCCGACCCAGGAGCGCAGCCGGGTGCGCCTCGCAGGTGTGCTCGACGCAACGGCTGTCCTGATCGACGAGATCGGCCCGGAGGCCATCACCACCGGCCTCATTGCCGCGCGGGCCAAGGTCTCCGTCGGCTGGCTCTACGACTTCTTCCCGAACCGCGAGGCGATCTTCGACGCGCTGATGGACCGCTCCATCGCTTCGGTCACGCCCATCGCCGAGCGGGTTCATGCCGAGCATGCCGGCCGGCCTTGGCAGGATGTGCTGCGTGCGGTCGTCGATGCCCTCTTCGAGTTCTACCGCACAGACCCGGGCTTCCGAGTCCTGTGGTTCTCGCGATTCCAAAGCGCGCAGATGATCCAGGCGAACGTCAGCCACGACCTTGCAGATGCGCGCCTGGCCCTCGAACGGCTGGGGAACGCCGGGATGCGGCTCAACCACCCCGATCCCGAGTTCCCGATGCACCTCATGATCGGCATCGTGGACAAGGGCCTCGATCTCGCGTTCCGTCTTGACCCGGCCGGCGACCCGGCGATCGTGGAGGAGACGAAGACGGCGGTGTGCGCGTACCTTTCGCTGTACGCGGAACCGGCGGCCACCGCGCCCACCGCGGCCACATCGGCCACATCGGCCACCTCGGCACCCGACGCCTTGCGGAAGCGGACCCCACGGTGAACGCGCTCGCCATCGACCTCGGGACGACCGCGGCCAAGGTGTCGGTGGTGCGCGAAGACGGCCGCATCCTCGGCTCGGGCACGGTTGCGGTGGAGACCGTGTTCG
>JAYUDQ010000317.1:0-5443 GCA_043739745.1 Acidimicrobiia bacterium
CAGATCTTCGATCAGCGCGGCCATGCCCGCCGTACCCGCGCCCGGCCGCAGTTCGAGGGTGACGATGTTGCCGTGGACGCTGACCGCCTGGACGCCGCCATGCTCGAACAGCGCCTTGGCGAGGACGTCGGGCGGACGCGTGCCGAATGTGTCGTCGATCGAGCGGTAACGCTCATGGGCCATGCCGGTCAGCGCCCGGTTGGTCTCGAAGCGGACCACGCCGTGCCGCGCGCTCGGCTTCTCGGTGACGGTGATGAGCTGTCCCATGCGCGGCAGAGCGTAGTGCGCCGGCTGCGAACCACCCGCGTCGAGGACCCGCGTGGAGGACCTCCATCCGGACCCGCACGGGCGAAGCGACGATACGCTCCATCTCAAATGAGCGCCGACGCCGGATCGACGAAGCCACAGGTCTGATGAACCTCGACCGCGAGCAGCCCACTCAGCCGATCATCCCGTCGTCGGTTGCCGGCGGTCACGACCTCACCCAGCGAGGGCTCGCCCGTGGGGCACCGGTGGCCACGATCGTCACCACGATCGGGTTGCTCCTCGCCACCCTCGCCGGCCTCTACCTGCTCGGCAAGGCGACGCGCATCATCACCTGGGTCCTTGTCGCGGGCTTCTTCGCCGTCGTGCTCACCCCACCGGTGAACTGGTTCGTCCGCCGTCTCCACATCCCGCGGTCCATGGCCGTCGGGCTCGTGTTCGTCAGCGGCCTTGCGGCGATGGGCGGGCTCGGCTACACGTTCGTCGCGCCGCTCGCCCGCCAGGGCACACAGTTCGCAAACGACTTTCCGACCTACGTCAAGGACGCCGAAGCAGGCCGTGGAGCGATCGGTCACTACGTCAAGAAGTACAAGCTCGACGATTGGCTCACGAAGAACCAGGACGAGATCCGCACCCGCGCGCAGCAGATCTTCGAGCCGAAGGCGGTGTTCGGCACGGCGCTCGGCGCACTCGGCTCCGTGCTCAACATGGTGTTCGCATTGCTCACGATCGCGGTCCTCACCATCCTCATGCTGCTGGAGGGTCACGACCTCCTGATGACCGCGTCCAAAGGTCTGCGCTCGCACCAGCGCGAGCGATTGGTTCAAGTTGCAACCGACTGTGCCCGGGCCATCAACAGCTACGTGAACGGCAACCTGCTCATCAGCGTGATCGCTGGGCTTGCGACCTTCGTGTTCCTACTCATCGCCGGAGTCCCATTCGCTGGCGTGCTCGCACTCTGGGTCGCGTTCGCCGACCTCATCCCTTTGGTCGGGGCCACCATGGGCGCAATCCCACCGGTCATCGTCGCCTTTCTCCACTCGACAACGGCCGGCGTGATCACCGTCATCTTCTACGTGATCTACCAGCAGTTCGAGAACCAGGTGCTGCAGGTCACGATCATGTCGAAGGCCGTGGCCCTGCAGCCGCTCATCGTGCTGGCCAGTGTGCTGTTCGGCGTCGAACTGTTCGGTCTGCTGGGCGCGCTTCTCGCCATCCCCGCAGCCGGCATCATCCGGGTCGTGGCCTTCGACATCGTCGCCCACCGCCGTCCCGACCTGGTCACCGCTGATCAGGTCCGAGCCGCGAAGAAACGGGGATGGAGCTTCAGGCGCAGTTCACCGCCCGAGTAGCCCTCCCAAAGGCTGCGGGCTACTTCTTCAAGGCCGAGTACTGAGCCGCCCGGGCCATCACCTCAGGGCCCGCTTTGGCCACGCTTCCGGCGTCGAAGGGCGGCTGCGGGTCGTACTCGATCATGACCTGCATGGCCTTCGCCGCCGTATCGTCGAACAGCAGAGCCGACAAACGCAGGGCCATGTCGATTCCCGACGAGACACCGGCTGCCGTGATGATCCGCTCGCCGAGATGCTCGACCACCCGCTGTGCAGTTGGGATCGCGCCGAGCGCACCCAGTGCGTCGTAGCAACTCCAGTGCGTCGTGGCCGTCAGCCCGTTCAGCAGACCCGCCGCGGCGAGCACAAGTGAGCCAGAGCACACCGATGTGGTGAAGGTCGTAGTCGTATGCGTACGTAGTAGCCAGTCGATGAACGGGTTCGGGGCGAGCAGGTCACGTGTACCGATCCCACCGGGCATGACGATCACGTCGGGGCTCGACACCTCGTCCAGGGTGGCGTCGACGCTGAGACCGAGGAAGCCGTTCTCGGTGCGGACCGATCCCTTCTCGAGCCCGACGAACACGACCTCCGCGCCAGGGAGGCGTTGGAGCACTTCGTAAGGGCCGATGGCATCGAGGGCGGTGAGCCGTTCGAAGATGGGTATGGCAATCTGCATTCTTGTGGCCTTTCTTATGTAGACATAGTAAAAAGTGACCTGCGAACTCAGGGCGAGAGAGCGAACCGCTTCCGGTAGTGGTCGGGGGTCACGCCGACGTGGCGGAGGAAGGCGCGGCGCATGGTCTCGGCCGTGCCGAACCCGCATCGACGAGCAATCGATTCGACACCCTCACGCTCGGTCTCGAGCAGCCTCCTCGCAAGCTCGACCCGTCTGCGTTCGACGTAGCGGGCGGGTGGCTCGCCGACTTCTGCGGTGAACACGCGCTGGAACGACCGCACGCTCATGCCGACTCCTTCCGCCAGGGCCGACACGCAGTGATCGGCACCCGGGTCGGCGGCCACCGCCGCCTGTGCCGCCCGGATCGGCGCCCGTTCGGCCGCCTTCGACCACACCGGCGCGGCGTACTGCGACTGCCCACCCGGCCGACGCAGGAACATGACCAGCCAGCGAGCGACGAGCTGGGCGATCTCGGCGCCGTGATCATCTTCGACCAGGGCAAGGGACAGGTCGATCCCCGCCGTCACTCCCGCCGAGGTCCATACGTTTCCGTCACGGACGTAGATCGCATCCGGATCGACGTCGATCCCCGGGAACTCTCGGGCGAGTCGGCCGGCACGCGCCCAGTGGGTGGCGACGCGGCGGCCTTCGAGGAGACCTGCATCGGCGGCGATGAAGGAGCCGGTGCACACACATGCCAGCCGTCGCACCGTCGGTACAGTGGCCCGCAGCCAGGCGATCGTGTCTGGATGGCTCCCCCCGGTGCGGCCGATCAATCCGCCGGGGATGACGAGCGTGTCGATCGGACCGATACCGGTCCACGACTCCGCAACGATGCCCAGGCCACTCTGTGCGCGGATGACCCCCGGGACGCGGGCCACCACGACCGTCCGATACCGACCGTCCCGCCGGCCCTCCGAATCGAGCAGTTGGTTCGCAGTGGCGAACACCTCGTGCGGCCCGACAAGATCGAGTGGCTGGAGCTCGTCGTAGGCCAGCAGCGCAACGGTCCGGTCGGTCACCGCTCCAGAGTGCGCCCTTCCCGATGTGGCGTCAATGCCAATGGCCCCACAGATTGCGCCAAGGTCGGTCAGCCCTGATTGGCGTCGTGCCGCTCCGCCTGCGGCGCGTTGCGACCACGGTTCAGCGTCACGATCCGCCAACACGCAGCGGCGAGCACGACCGAAACAAGAGCGAGCGTCACGTGCACTGCGATGAAGGCCTTCCCGCCGTGGTCGATGACGTTGCGAATCCGGGTGCCCCAGACGAACACGGTCCACACGGCAAAGAGTCGGAGGACGTTGGCCTGGGCGCGAGTCATGAACCGGAGGGTAGCGCCGCCGTTCGCCGAACTTTGTCGTCGAATGCCGCGCACAGCGGCGTTCGACGACAAAGATCAGAGGGGGTCAGGTTGGGCCTACCGTCCGGCCCCTGCCAGACTCCGCGCACCGCTGTATGACCACTTGGAGCCACCGTGAGCCAGATCACCGAAGACACATTCCGCGCCGAAGCCGCCGCATTCCTCGCGGCAAACTGCAACGAGCGTGAGCCCGAGACGGTCACTGCGTGGGGTGAGGGCGAGGACAAGGTCGCCGTTTTCGAGGAGAAGTCGAAGGAGGCGGAGCGCCGTGACGTCGAGGCCGGCAAAGCGTGGCGTCAGAAGACGTTCGATGCCGGCTTCGGCTGGATCACCGGCCCGACGCAGTACGGAGGCCGTGGACTGCCCGGCGCGTTCGAGAAGGTCTGGCAGGAGGAGTCGGCGAGGTACGAGACGCCCAACACGTCGATGTTCGGCATCGGCCTCGGCATGGTCGCGCCCACGTTCCTCGCCCATGGCACCGACGCGGCCAAGGACAAGTACTTGCGAGCCATGTGGCGCGGTGAGATCGTTGGCTGCCAGCTGTTCAGCGAGCCCGGTGCCGGCTCCGACCTGGCGTCGCTGCAGACGAAGGCCGAGCGTGACGGCGACGAATGGATCATCACCGGGCAGAAGGTGTGGACCACCGGCGCGCAGTTCAGTGACATCGGGGAGGTCATCTGCCGCACCGATCCGAACCTCCCGAAGCACAAGGGCCTCACCGGCTTCATCGTCGACATGCACGCGCCCGGCGTCGAGGTGCGACCGCTGCGGCAGATGACCGGCGGCGCGTCGTTCAACGAGGTGTTCTTCAACGAGGTTCGTGTGCCGGACGATCACCGGCTCGGCGACGTCAACCAGGGCTGGACCGTCGCCCTCACAACGCTCATGAACGAGCGCTCCTCCATCGGCGGCGGTGGCGGCGGTGGCCGGGCCGACAGCATGGGCGTCGTCCGGCTCGGCGAGCTGCTGCGGGCCATGGGCAAGGGTGACGACCCGGTGCTGCGCCAGGACCTGATGAAGATCCACACGGCGTCGATGGTCGGCCGCTACACGAACATGCGGGCCGTGGCCAAGATGAAGGCGGGCCAGCTCCCCGGGCCGGAGATGTCGATCGGCAAGCTTGCGCTGGCCATGAACATGACGGCGGTCTCGGCCTTCGTTTCGAGGGTATTGGGTATGAAGGTCACGGCCAATTCTGGTGAATGGGGCACGTACGCCTGGTCCGATTTCGTGCTCGGCACACCGGGCATGCGCATCGCCGGCGGTTCCGACGAGGTGATGCGCAACATCCTCGGCGAGCGCGTGCTCGGGCTGCCGAAGGACCCGGGCATCGACTCGGTGACGCCGTTCAACGAACTGAAGGTGGGCACACAGACCAAAGGTTGAATCGCAGTCGTGCACTCAGTCGCTCGCAGAGCGACTGAGTGCACGAGCATTGCATCGACCCCGGCCATACCGGCCGGGTGTGTCAAAGCCCGATGAACAGGTCGCCCACCGCAAGAGGACCTAGGCACGACGTCGGGCATGTGTCGCCGTTGCTGCGGACCGTCCAGCTCCACACGCCGTCGTCCTCCCGATGGTGATGGTCCACCATGCGATCTTCGGCGTTGACTATCAGGTAGTCGTGCATGGTCGGGATCCGGAAGTAGGCGATGCGCTTCTCCCGTTCGTCGACCGAGCGCGTGGACGGCGACAGCACCTCGATGATCAGGCAAGGCTTGGTCCGGCTGAGGTTGGAGTCACCGGCCGGATCACACGTCGCCATCACGTCGGGGTAGTACATGTTCTCACCGTCGACCAGCACGCCCA
>JAYUDQ010000318.1:0-5440 GCA_043739745.1 Acidimicrobiia bacterium
CCGCGCTGCGTGCAATGGGGTGAGGTCGAGCCCGCCGAACAGGTCGAGCGCCTCACGCTGGGCTCCCGCCGAGAGCAGCGTCTGATGACCGTGCTGGCCATGGAGGTCGACGAGCGTCTGCCCGAGTTCGGCCAGTTGGGCGGCCGGCACCGGACGGCCGTCGATGTAGGCACGGGAACGCCCGGTCGTCGGAACAACCCGGCTGAGCACGACCTCTCGCTCGCCGACCACGAATCGGCCGTCGACGCGCGCCTCCGACGCGCCGGCACGAACCAGCACCGGATCGGCCCGCCCGCCCAGCAGCAGCGCGATGGCCTCGACGATGAGGGTCTTGCCGGCACCGGTCTCGCCGGTCACTGCGGTCATCCCGTCGCCCAGCAGCAGGGCGACGTGCTCGATGACGCCCAGGTCGCTCACCACCAGCTCGGCCAGCACTAGGAGTCCACCCGCCCACGCCCACGCTCGATGGACTGCGGCAGCCCGAACTTCGCTTTCAGGATGCCGTGGAAGTCGCGCTGCTCAAGGGTCACGAGCTTGGCCTCGTGCTCGCCTGCACGGCATACGACGACAGTTCCTTCGGCCAACAGCCCGGAGTCGCGCCCGTCGATGAACAGCGTTGCCGCCCGGCCGTCGAGCACCTCGACCTGCACCGTCTCGGAACCGTGCAGCACAAGGCTGCGGTCGAACAGCATGTGCGGCGAGACCGGGACCACGACGATGGCGCGCAGCAGCGGCGACACGATAGGGCCGCGCGACGAGAACGCATATGCGGTCGAGCCGGTCGGCGTGGCCACGATCAGCCCGTCGGCGGAGTAGGTGGTGAACGGCTCGTCGTTGAACGACACCCCGAGGCGCACGGTGTTTCCGGCCGAGCTCTTCTCGAGGACGGCCTCGTTCAGGGCGATGAACCGGGCTCGCGATGCGCCTTCACCGTCCGGTAACCCAGCGGGAGATGCCGTCGTCGAATCGTGCACCTCGATGGCAAGGGTCATACGCAGCTCGACGTCGTAATCGCCCGACAGGAGCCGGACGAGGACACCGGGGAGCTCGTCGGGCTGAATGGCGGTCAGGTAGCCAAGATGGCCGACGTTCACGCCGAGCACGGGCACGCCGTTGGCTGTCACGAGATCGACGGTGCGCAGCATCGTGCCGTCGCCACCGAGGCTGAAGGCCATCGTGAGGCCCTCGCCGAATGTGTCATCCGCATGGGCCCAACGTTCCAGCCCGGTCTTGACCGCATCGGTCGTCGGCACCCGCACGCCCACCCCCCGGGCCTCGAGCGAATCGATCACCTCGTGGGCCAGCGCCAGAGCGCCGGGGCGCGTCAGGTGCGGGACGATGCCGATCGTCTGCCCTGCGTAGGTGTTCACGGAGCGACCGTGGACGCGGTCGGTTCGGGCGTCTCGGTCATCTCGGTCGGTTCGGGCGGCCCGTCGCGACGCGATCTGGCCGCCTCGACCGCCGCCGCAATCAGACCGGTTGCAGCATCCGCCGAGTTCGCCGTCACTCCGCCGCTGCCCGCAGCCGCATCGGGTGCGCGCAGATGGGCGAGGAACTCGACGTTCCCGTCGGTACCCGTGATCGGCGACACCATGCAGCCAATCATGGCCGCTCCACGCACGGTGAACGCGTCCGTGACGGTGGTGAGCGTCCGGCACCAGATCGACGGGTCGGTGATCACGCCACGGCCGCGTGCGACCTCCACCCGGCCTGCTTCGAACTGCGGCTTCACCAACAGCACGAGATCGGCGCACCGACCCGCGAGTGCGAGCAGGTTGCCGGCCAGCGCGGTGAGGGAGATGAAGGAGAGATCGCCGACGACAACGGGGAACCGCCGGCCGCCGAAACTCTCGGCCGGATCGATCGTGCGCAGATTCACCCGCTCGTGGACTTCGACTCGCGCATCGCGGCGTATGCGTTCATGCAGCTGGCCGTGTCCGACATCGACGGCCACGACCGACCGGGCCCCGTGACGGAGGAGGCAATCGGTGAATCCCCCGGTGGAGGCACCGGCGTCGAACGCGTCGAGTCCCTCGACCGTGATGGCAAAGTGCGCGAGGGCGCCGTGCAGCTTCTCGCCGCCGCGGCTCACGTAGCGCGGTCCTTCGCCCAGCATCTCGATCGGCTCGCCGGGACCAACGAGGCGGGCGGGCTTCTCGGCAATCGTCCCGGAGACTCGGACCCGGCGGTCGGCGATGGAGCGATGCGCCTGCTCGCGGCTCTCCACGAGGCGACGGCGGACGAGCTCAGCGTCGAGGCGGCGGCGCACGTGCTGATCCTACGGGCAGTCCCGCACTGCGCACCGCTGCCGGGGCTACTGGACGGTACCGCTGCGGACTGCTGCGAGGTATTGCGGCTGGGAGGTTCCCCACGGTCGCTCGCTAGGGTCGGCACGTGATTCCGCTGCGTGACGACAACCCGACCCGTCGTCGAGCGGTGGTGACATTCGCGCTCGTGCTGCTCAACGTCGCGGTCTTCGTACTGCTGCAGCCGCACGGGGATACGAAGGCGGTCGTCAAGCTGCCGACTGAACGCCACAGCGACGTCGTGGTCTTCAGCCCCGAAGAGGCGTTCCTGTTCGGCCGCGCCGCGATCCCGTGCGAGCTGATCCACCATCGGCCGCTGCGCGACGTCGAACTCGGCGCGCTGGCCGGGGGAAACAGCTCGGCCTGCGGCATCCGGGCCGAGGGAGCGGCCCGCAACCGCGTGTTCCCAGGCAAGAGCGTGTGGCTTGCGGCCCTCACCTCGATGTTCCTCCACGGGAGCTGGTGGCATCTCCTCGGCAACATGCTGTTCCTGTGGATCTTCGGCAACAACATCGAGGACCGATTCGGGCGGGTCCCGTACCTCGGGTTCTACCTGCTCTCGGGCGTCGTTGCGACGTTGGCCCACACCCTTGCCGCGCCGTCGTCGACGATCCCACTGGTCGGCGCTTCGGGTGCCATCGCCGGCGTGATGGGCGCGTACCTCGTGCTGTATCCCAAGGTGCGCATCCGAACGATCATCTTCCTCGGCATCCCGCTGCCGCTGAAGATCCCGGCCTGGGCGATGCTCACGTTCTGGTTCGTGTCGCAGTTCTTCGTGTCGCCGACCGAAGATGTGGCATGGATGGCTCATGTCGGCGGGTTCGCGTTCGGCGCACTCATCGGCTACTTCGTGCGGTCGCGTGCGAAGGCGCGCCTCGCCCCCGTGCCTCGCTGGAGCTGAGCGGAGGAAACGCCGGCGGGCTCCGGTCGTGTTAGGCAAGCGCCGGTGACCTGGCTTCTGGACCTCGACGGTGTGGTGTGGCGCGGCGACACCCCTATCCCCGGCTCGATCGACGCCATTGCCCGGCTGCGAGCGTCCGGCCGACGGGTGCTGTTCATGACCAACAACTCGGCGCTCACGGTGGCCGGATACGCCGGGAAGATGGCGGCGATGGGCCTTGAAACGGCGCCGGAGGATGTCTGTACCTCGGCGCAGGCTGCGGCCTTGCTCGTCGATGCCGGAGAGACCGCGCTCGTCTGCGGCGGTCCCGGTGTGACCGAGGCACTCGAGGCGCGCGGCGTCCGTTGCGTCCGCGACCCGGAGCCCGGGGTCACGGCGGTTGTGGTGGGCTGGCATCGTGACTTCGATTTCGCTCGGCTGACTGCGGCGTTCGAGGCGGTTCGTGGCGGCGCTCGGCTGATCGGGACGAACGACGACCCGACCTACCCCATGGCAGGCGGTGGTGAGCTGCCGGGAGGCGGATCGCTGGTCGCCGCCGTCGCGTATGCCAGCGGAGCAACCCCGATCTTCGGAGGCAAGCCGCACGAACCCGCTGCGCAGCTCGTCTTCGCCCGCCTCGCCATGTCGAGCGACCCCAGCGACACGGAGCGTGCGGGCCTGCTCATGGTGGGCGATCGGCCGTCGACCGACGGCGGGATGGCCACGACGCTGCGGTGCCGGTTCGGTCTCGTGCTGACCGGAGTGACGGCAGCCGCCGACCTCCCGGTAACCCCAATTCCGGACGTCGTCGCAGTGGATCTGCGAACGCTCGTCGACCAGCTGCTGCAAGCCGGAACGGCATGACGTTCGGGCAGAGGTCCCGACGGCTGGTGGCGGTCGTGCTAGGACGTCGGGGTGACCCAGTTCCGACCCTTCGCCGCACTCCGTTACGCCCTCGCAGGAGCCTCCGCCGCAGCCCCTGCCGACTACACGACGGTCGTGGCCCCGCCCTACGACGTGCTCAGCAATACGGATCGCGCTGCGCTCGAAGCGCTCGACGCCCGGAACAGCGTACGGCTTGACTTCCCCCACGGCGCCACCGACCCCGACGCCTACGACGGCGCACGCCGGCAGCTCCAGGCATGGCAGGCCGAAGGAACGCTCGCACAGGACGGCAGCAAGACGTTCACCGTCTATCGCATGACGGCCACCGATGATACGGGCCTTACCCGCTCGACCACGGGGGTGATCGGCGGTCTTGGTCTCGAGCCGCCCGGGCAGGGCGATGTGCTCCCTCACGAGGAGACGACCTCGAAGGACAAGGCCGACCGACTCGACCTGATCCGGGCGACCCGGATCAACACATCGCCGATTTGGGGGCTGTCGATGGCGGCGGGCCTTGGTGCCCACTGTGCCGCCGTCGCCGAGGCAGCGGCACCAGCGGCGTACGCGGTCGACGGCGACGGCGTCCGGCACGAGGCCTGGATCGTGACCGATCCGGCAGACATCGAAGCCCTCGCAACGATCGTGTCGTCGGCACCGGTCGTCATCGCCGACGGACACCACCGCTTCGAGACTGCGCTCGCCTTCCAGGCCGAACGCCGTGCGGACGGTGATGGCCCGGGCGGATGCGATGCCCTGATGGCACTTGTCGTCGAACTTGCCGAAGGCGAGCTGGAGGTGCGCGGCATCCACCGGATCATCACGCTTCCCTCTGGGCTCGATCCGGTCGGGTGGCTCGCGACCTGGTTCGAGGCGACGCGTGACGAACCGGTGGATGCATCCATCCGTTCCCGTATGCGCGACGCCGGATCGCTCGCGCTCGTCACGCCCCGGGGAACCTGGCTGCTGCGCCCACGCGGAGGTGCGTTCGCCGACGGGATCGAGCTCGACTCGCAGCGCATCGCCGCCGCCCTGGCCGCAACACCCGAGGCATCGGTGCGCTATCACCACGATGTGGCCACGGTGGTGGCTGCGACCCAGAACGATCCCGACACGATCGGCGTCCTTCTGCGCCCGGCGACGGTGGCCCAGATCCGCACCGTGGCCGAGGCCCGCACCCGTATGCCGGCCAAGACGACGTTCTTCTGGCCGAAGCCACGCACTGGCATGGTGTTCCGGCCCGTTGACTGATGCTGAACCGGCCGTCTGCCGTTCGCCGATCCGCTTCGGGCCGCGGCTGACCGGATCCGCTTGCGCCGGTGCATCACTGCTGTTGCGCCACGCGCGGTCCGACCTGACTTCGGCCGTTAGG
>JAYUDQ010000319.1:0-2006 GCA_043739745.1 Acidimicrobiia bacterium
CGATCGACTTCAGCGAAGATGCCGACCTCGAGGGTTCGGACGACCAGCCGAACGGTAGCGGGAACGACGGCTGATCTCGCCCGAGAGGCCTGAGGCACCGCGACCCGGTCGACCGACTGCCGACCGACCGACTGCCGACCCATCATGCGCGACGAAGCGGAGGAGATCGCCGCGGTGCTCGCCGACAGCTCAGGGCGCACCGCGTCGGAGGTGCGCGACGCATTGCGCAACCTGGGCCGGGTGTCAATCACGACGGCTGACGTGACCCGTGTGCTGACCGGCCATCCTCGACGATTCCACCACGACCGGCAACACCCCGCGCGGTGGTGGTCCGGCACTGCGGCAGGCCCTGGGCGTCCTGACGCCCATGGGCCCGGCCCGACCGCGCTTCCTACCCTGTACCGGTGGCAGACCGCGGCGCTTGAGGCCTGGAGGGCACAAGGGCGGCGAGGCGTCGTCGAGGCCGTGACCGGCACCGGCAAGACCGTCGTCGGTGTTGCTGCGACCCTCGCCGAGCTTGGCGAGGGCGGGCAGGTGTGCGTGCTGGTGCCGACGAAGGACCTCCAAGCCCAGTGGAACGACGTGCTGTCGCGCTGCCTACCACGTCGCTTCAGCGTCGGACTGCTGGGCGACGGACGGCGTGACGGGCTTGGGAATCACGATGTGCTGGTCGCGATCGTGAACTCGGCCCGGGGTGCAGATCTGCGCCCGCGCCGTCCGGGTGGTTTGCTGGTCGCCGACGAGTGCCATCGGTATGCGTCCGAGAACAACCGGCTCGCACTCGAGGTCGCATTCCCGCGCAGGCTCGGGCTGAGCGCGACGTTCGCCCGTGCCGACGAAGGTCATCTCGAATGGCTGGCGCCGTACTTCGGAGCGACCTGCTACCGGATGGGCTACGCCGCCGCAAGGGCAGACGGCGTGATGGCCCGGTTCTCCGTCGCGCTCGTCGGCGTCGCGTTCAGCATCGGCGAGCGCGGCGAGTACGACGAGCTGACACTGCTCATGTCGGCGGCAAGGTCGATGCTCATCGCGAAGGGAGCTGTCCCGGCGGAACCGGTCGGCCGGTTCCTCGAGGCGGTCGCCCGGCTGGCCCGTCAGGACGGCGACGACGCCGCGCTTGCTCGCTCGTACCTTGCCGCGATGCAGAACCGGCGCCGGCTGATGGCCGAGACACCGGCGAAGATCGACCTGCTCAGGTACCTCACGACGACGGTGCAGGCCGCCGACCGCGCCATCGTCTTCACACAGACCCTGAACGGCGCGAAACGATCCGCCTCCGCACTGCGCGACGGCGGCGTCGCCGCGGCGGCGATCCACTCCGGCCTGTCCTCGGAGGAGCGGCACCGCACGCTGCGCCGATTCGCCGAAGGAAGGTTGCACGCCGTCGCAGCGCCACTCGTCCTCGACGAAGGCGTCGACGTGCCTGCGGCCGATCTCGCGATCATCCTCGCCGCGAGCCGTTCACGCCGCCAGATGGTGCAGCGCATGGGTCGGGTCCTCAGGAAGAAGGCAGACGGACGCCTGGCCCGATTCGTGGTGGTGTTCGTGGAGGGCACGGTCGAGGACCCGGCCTCGGGTGCGCACGAAGGATTCCTCGACGAGATCACCGGCGTGGCGGAGGCGGTTCGGACGTTCCGACCGCACGTATCGGAGTCGGCCTCGGAGTCTCCTTCGGGGTCGGAAGCGGCGTCGCTGCTAGCCCTGCGGGACTTCGTCGGTGACCTCGGGTTGGGCCCGACGAACGTTCCGCCAACAGATCGCGACGACCGGGCGTGAACCGTGATCGTCCCCTCGGGCAGGTTCGCACGGGCGGTTCAGCACGGTGGTTCAGGTGCCCGAGCGCAACGCGTCGACAGGCTCGAGCCGGGCGGCGCGCAGGGACGGGTACAGACCGGCCAAGAGGCCAACGCCCGCACCGAGCAGCGGAGCAATGAGCGGGGTCAGCGGGTCGATCACCGCGGTCCATTTTCTCGTGAGGGCGATCCCCACGACGACGAGCAGACCGG
>JAYUDQ010000320.1:0-2006 GCA_043739745.1 Acidimicrobiia bacterium
CGTGAGGGTGACACCACCATCTGGATGGACTGCGGGAATGGCAGCTTCGTCAACCTGCAACGCTACGTGGACCTCGCGGATCTCACTGCGGTCATCGTCACCCACGAACACCCGGACCACTGCGTCGACCTCTACGGGCTGCACGTGGTCCTGCGCTACGGGATCGAGCGGACCGGGGTTCCGGTGTTCGCACCCGCCGGCGCGGAGGAACGTCTCGGAGCGTTGGTGCAGTGGGGCGACACCTTCGACTGGCACCCGATCGAGGACGGGGCGACGGCATCGGTGGAGGGCATCGACCTCGCCTTCTCACGAACCGACCATCCACCGCCGACCTACGCCGTCGACCTCGCAGATCCGTCCGGCCGTCGGTTGGTGTACACCGCCGACACCGGGCCTGCATGGTCGGTGGATGCCTTTGCGCCCGATGCCGACGTCGTTTTGTCCGAGGCGTCCTACATGCATTCGGACCGTCGGTCACCGATCCACCTGTCGGGCCGAGAGGCCGGGGCCGCAGCGCGGGCCGCGGGGGCGCAGCGCTTGGTGCTCACCCATCTCTGGCCCCAGGTCGACCCGGCCGTGGTCGTTGAGGAAGGATCCGAGGCGTTCGGCGCCGCGGTGACCTTGGCCGCGGTGGACCTCTCCATCTCCATCTGACGCGCGCATCGGCGCACGGCGAAAGGCATCATGGGAATCCGTCACGACGGGCGTGAGCCCGATCAACTTCGTCCGCTCACGTTCACGCGTGACTTCACTGAACTCGCCGCGGGCTCGGTGCTCGTCGAGATGGGTCGTACCCGCGTGCTCTGCACTGCCTCGGTCGAGGAACGGGTACCGCCCTGGCTGCGAGGCAGTGGCAAGGGCTGGGTCACCGCCGAGTACTCCATGCTGCCGGGCGCGACGCCCGAGCGCGTGAACCGCGAAGCCGCGAAGGGTAAGCAGAGTGGTCGGACGCAGGAGATCCAGCGCCTCATCGGTCGTTCGCTGCGCGCCGTGACCGACCTCGCCATGCTGGCCGAGGTGCAGATCACCGTCGACTGCGACGCGCTCCAAGCCGACGGTGGGACGCGGACCGCGTCCATCTGCGGCGGCTTCCTCGCGCTGCATGACGCATGCTCGCGCCTCGTCGCCACCGGGAAGTTGAAGGCCCATCCGATCCAGGACCACTGCGGCGCGATCTCGGTCGGCATTGTGCAGGCATTGGCGAGTCTCGACCTCGATTACATCGAGGACTCGACGGCCGAGGTGGATATGAACGTGGTCATGAACGGTGCCGGGAAGTTCCTCGAAGTCCAGGGCACGGCCGAAGGCGCGGCGTTCAGTCGCGGTGAGTTGGAGTCAATGCTCGGGCTGGCCGAACTGGGTATCACCGACATCATCGAACTCCAGCGCGAGCTCCTGAGCGTCCCCCCACCGCCGCGATGAGCGGAGTGGAGCGGGCACGCGTTGGTAGCCGTTGGACCAACGCAGCGGGGCCCGTCCGGCCCGGCCCGCAGGGCCGAGAGGACAGAAGATGAGCGGAGTGATGGGGCCCGTCATCCTGGCGACTGCCAATCCGGACAAAGCCGCCGAGATCACCGCGGCACTGGCCGACATCGACATCGAGTTGGTGCCACGACCGTCCGATGTCCCGGACGTCGACGAGACCGGGACCACGCTGCTGGACAACGCTCGCTTGAAGGCCGAGGCCTTGTGCGCCGCGACGGGACTCCCGGCCCTGGCTGACGACACGGGGCTCGAGATCGACGCGCTCGGTGGGGGACCCGGCGTCTACAGCGCGCGCTTCGCAGGGCCGGACGCGACCTACGCCGACAACGTCGAGCGCGTCATCGCCGAGATGACGACGGCGCGCCGGGCGTCGCGTACGGCTCGGTTTCGCACGGTGCTCGTGCTGGCCTGGCCCGACGGCCGCGAAATCGTGGCGGTGGGGGTGGTGGAAGGTGTGATCACCGACGAACCGCACGGCGACCAAGGGTTCGGCTACGACCCGATCTTTCGTCCTGCCGGCG
>JAYUDQ010000321.1:0-5430 GCA_043739745.1 Acidimicrobiia bacterium
GTATCCGATGATCGCCCACGAAGCCGACCATCTTGTCGCCTCGCTCCTTCAGCTGGGCAACGAGATCCGAGAGGACCCTATGCACGCAGATGATCATGGAGCAGTGGCGGCATTCGAGGCCGGTGTGCTGCGCGGCATCACCGGAATGCCGGCACCACGACAGCGTCGGCGACGCCGGATCGCTCGGCACGTCGCCACCGTTGCCGCGGCCGCCGTCTTGGCGATCGTGCCGGGGCCGCGCACGGCGATCGCCCACTGGTTCGGCATCGGTCGTGTCCGCATCGAGCGCGATACGACCCGTGAAGTCACCGGGCTACCGTCCAGCGTCCTCGATCTCGATCTCGGGACGCCCTCGACGCTGGCCCATGCGCAAGCCCGCCTCGGCCGGACCGTCGCGACCATTTCTGGTCATGTGCCTGCGGGCGTGTGGATCCAGCCGTTCGGCCCGGCCGGCAGCGACTCCGTCATCGTCAACAGCGTCTACGCGACCGGCCCACTGAAAGACGTGTTCGGTGCGGCCGGTGGGACGGACGACGCCGTCCTCGTCAGCCAGCTCGCGGGCTCGGGCGACGTGTACATCAACAAGAAGTTGCTCGGTCAGGGCACCCAGATGGAGTTCCTCACGATCCGGGGCGAGAGAGCGGTGTGGCTCCGCGGCGACCCGCATGAGGTGCTGATGCGCGACGCCCATGGGACCATCGACGTGGTACCCGTGCGGCTCGCGGGCAGCGTGCTGCTCTGGGCCGACAGCACGCGCACGATCCGCATCGAGGGGCTGAGCGAAAGGTCCGCAGCCATTGCAGTACTGGAACGGATCGTGCCCCGATAGGCCGTGACGGGCCCATGGCAGGGATCAGTCGGCTGGTGGCTTTGCTCAGCCCGCCGTCGCGCAGTGCACCTTCACCACCGCGCCGGCGTTGTAGCTCGAGCGCCCGCACGAGTTGATGGCAGAGCCGGCCCGCATCTTCGAATACACCGAACCCGCACCGCTGCGGGTCCGCTGCGTGCTCGTCTTGTAGCCCCCCATGTAGGCGACCGAGGATGTCACGTGGGCAGTACCTCCGGCCGACGCCGTGACGCGGGACCACGACGCGTTGCAGTGCCTCGAGTAGCGCAGCTCGACCACCTGACGGCCGAACGTACCGCCCGAGGCGTGGTCTTCGTCGACGACGTTGTTGACCGTGACGGCGTCGGCCGTGCACCCCATCGTGACCGGGCTCTTGGCGTTGCATGCCGACCCGGAGCACCCTGCCGCAGAGGCAGGCCCGGCCCCTGCGATTGCAAAGGTGGAGACCGAGACCAGAAGTGCACAGAGGAGCACTGCCGGACGCTGGAGAAGTGAGACGGACATGGGAACTCGCTTTCCGTCGGCGTGCGGCGCACGCACGAGCCTGGGACTCTACGGCTCGACCCAGGTGAATGCCGGTTCACCCGCTTCAGTAATCCTCAACGGGCGACTGTGCGATACGGGACCTTGGCCGCGAGCGCAGCCGCCCGGATCGAGGGTCCATCATCGCCCTCCCATACGCAGAGGGTCGCGCCGAGGTGGCGCGACGCGGCCACGGCCTCCGCACCCAACGTCGAGAGACGGAACTCGTCACCGAGCTTTGCTACGGCGAATGCGAGTGTTCGCATTGGCACCACGTCGATCGCATCGGGCAGTGCGACCAGCACCTCGGCGAGCGCACGGCGTCGTTCGGGGGCCCAAGCGCCCGTCAACTGACCCCCGCGAGCCGATACTGCGCTCTTGCACAACCGCAGGTAATACAGATTCGTCGTCTCCAGCGGGTGCCGCGCCATCAGGCGCTTGAGCGGACCGCGAACGTCGGAGGCCAGCACGTCGCGGAGGAGATGGTCATCGAGGAGGAGCATCGGACCTCAGGTCGTCGCAAGGTCGGGATCAGCGGTCAGCGTCTCGACGAAGCGGGCGTGGTCTTCCCGGCTGAGAAGATCGCCGAGAAGGCGCTGCGCCTGGCCGGCCGGCGTCGTCAGCACCCCGAAGCCCAGGTCCACGACATCGACGGGACCGCCGCGCTCGAGGCGCCAGCGATGCCTCACGGCTGCCGGTAGCGACATCTGTCCGGACGTGGAAACGAGGTATTCCTGAACGGCGTTCGACATGCCCGTGATGCTACTTGGTACACGAGTCGACCCCACCAAGTGTCACACGTCCTCGAACTTGACCGCCACCTCGAAGAGTCAGGCCTCGAGTGCGGCGGCGAGCTCGGTCCGATACTCCGCGAGGTTGCGTTCCTTCACGGACTCGAAGCCGCGCACCCGGTCGAAGAGTCCGGCAATCCGGGCGGCCCGTTCGGCGTCGACACGAAGCGTCGGCAGAAGCGACTGGACGAGCTCGGTGTACTCACCGACGAGTGCCCGCTCGGTGCGCCGCATCGGGGCCCGGCCGAACACGTCCATCGGCGTCCCCCGCAGGCGCTTCATCTTCGCCAGCGCAGCCATGCCGGGGCGGCTCCAGGGGCCGAGGTTCAGCTTGCTGCCCATCCCCATGGCCCGCAGCGTCGGCGGGTGCAGGTGCCACGTCGACGATTCGACGGGGCCGCCGAGCGCCTGCTCGGCCCGTTCCTTGCCGCCCACCAGCAGCCGTGCCACCTCGTACTCGTCCTTGTAGGCCATCACCCGGAACAGCTGCCTTGCGACGGTGAGGCTGAACGCGCCGTCGCTGTGGGCCGCACGCTCCGAAGCGGCGCACTTGCGGATCACGGCGACATAGCGATCTGCGTACTTATCATCTTGATATGCGCGCAGATCATCTCGCCGCGAAGCGACCAGCTCGACGAGCTCGTCTGATCCGAGGTCCTCGAGCCCGGACGTGTCCGGTGGTGCGGACAGTGCACCGAATGCGGCGCGCTCGACCGCGGCCGGATCCAGCACCCATCGGCGACCCCACCCGAACGCCTCCTTGTTCGCATCGACGGCAACACCGTTCAGCTCGATGGCACGCTCGACTGCTGCTGCGGACATCGGCAGCAGGCCGTTCTGGAAGGCGATGCCCAGCAGTACCACGTTCGACGACACTGCGTTCCCGAGCAGCCCGATGGCCAGCTTGGCGGTGTCGACGTAACGGTTGGTGGCCGGGTCGCTGCGGCCGTCGAGGTCGTTTCGGTATGGAGTCAGATCGAGCGACGACGAGGCGACTTTGCCGATCATGCGGCCGGTGGGCGTCACCGCGGTCGACGCCACGACATGGCTCCACTGCGGGTCGAGGCCTTCGACGTTGCCGGGTGTCACCGACGTGAGCAGGTCGAAGCCGAGCAGCACGTGCACCCGGCCGGGGACCGGCTCGCCGATCGTCACCGTGGACACCACCGGGCCGGCCTTCTGGCTCAGTCCGGTCTGGTCAACGGCCGAGGCCCGAAGCCCGTCGATCTTCGCCGCTGCGAGCAGCAGCTGGCTGATCGTGATGACCCCGGTGCCGCCGATGCCAGGCATCCGGATGGTGACACCCTCACTCGGCACGAGCCGGATGGGTTCGGCGAGAACCAGATCAGACGTCACCGCACCGGTCCGTGCGGCTCGCTTCCCCGGGGTGACGGTGACGAAGGCCGGGCAGTCGCCTTTGATGCACGACTGGTCGAGGTTGCAACTCGCCTGGTCGATCTTCGTCTTGCGCCCGTACTCGGTGTCGATCGGTTCGAGGCTGAGGCAGTTCGACTGGACACCGCAGTCGCCGCAGCCCTCGCACACACGATGGTCGATCACCACACGCGTCTTCGGCGTCGGCAGCAAGCCGCGCTTGCGGTCACGGCGCTTCTCGGCCGCGCACTGCTGGTCGTGGATGAGCACGGTGACACCGCTGATGTCGCGAAGGTGCTCCTGCGCCTCGATGATCTTGTCGCGGTGGCGGACGGTGACACCGGACGTGAGCTTCACGCCCTTGTACTTGTCCATGTCGTCGGTGGTGATGATCACCTCCTTCACGCCTTCGGCCATCAACTTGGCCGCGACCTGCGGCACCGGGAGGAGACCGGTCGCATCCTGACCGCCGGTCATGGCCACGGCTGCGTTGTAGAGGATCTTGTACGTGATCGAGACACCCGACGACACGGCCGCCTGCACTGCGAGCTGACCCGAGTGGAAGAACGTGCCGTCACCCAGGTTCTGGAAGATGTGCGGCGTGTCCACGAACGGCGACATGCCTATCCAGTGCGTCCCCTCGCCGCCCATCTGCGTGATGCCGGTGAACTCGCCCCGGTTCTCGTGGCCGATGGTGCTGACCATGCCGTGGCAGCCGATGCCGATGCCCACGAGCGAGCCCTCGGGCACGACGGTGCTCGTGTTGTGCGGACATCCGGAGCAGAAGTACGGCGTGCGCACGGCGTCCTTTCGGACCGTGAGCGTGAGCCCACCGCGACGACGAGAAGGGGTGAGGCGCTCCTCCGAGATCGTGGTGCGCAGCACCCGGCGGAGCGGCTCGACGAGGGCATCGACGCTCAACGCGCCGCTATCGGGAATCAGGGCGGCACCCGCAGCGTCGCGCTTGCCGAGAACGGCGGGGCGGTCGGCACTGGCGTAGAGCGCATCGCGCACCAGCGTCTCGATGTATGCGCGCTTCTCTTCGACGATGAGAACGGTTCCCACACCCCGGGCCACGGCGCGGATCGCGGCACTGTCGAAGGGATGCAGCGCTCGCAGCTTCAACACCCGGATGCCGAGGTCGGCCGCCTTCTCCTCGTCGAGGCCGAGCACCTTCAGAACGGCGACGACGAGGTCGGCCGTGTAACCCGACGCAACGATCGTCAGCCACGCCGAAGGGCTGGAGATCACCTCGCAGTTGATCCCGTTCTCGGTGATGTAGCGCAACGCGAGCTCGAGGCGCGGACCGAAGACCTCGGCCTCCTGAACGAGCGAGGTCGGCGCGGTGACGAAGCCCGAGAGCATCGGCGTCCACGGCTTGCCGTCGATTTCGAGGACAGGTACGACTGGGGTGAATCGGTGCGGGTCGACGTTCGCCAGGCCCGACCCGTCGGCCACTGCGGTGACGATCTTCAGGCCCGTCCAGAGCCCTGAGGCGCGCGACATCTCGATGCCGTGGCGGCCGAGGTCGAGCACGTCCTGCATGCTCCCGGGATCGAGGAACGGGAAGCCGAGGGCGGCTACCAGGGAGTCCGAACGGGACGGGACCGTCGATGACTTGCAGGCCGGGTCGTCGCCGATGAGCGCGAGCACGCCGCCCTTGCGAGCCGTGCCCGCGAAGATGGCGTGGCGGATGGCGTCGCCCGCCCTTTCAAGGCCTGGCGCCTTTCCGTACCAATACCCTGCGACACCGTCGACCTTCGCCGTCTTCATCGTCGACACGAGCTGGCTGCCCGCGACGGAGGTGGCCGCGAGCTCCTCGTTCAGGCCGGGCCAGAGGTGGACACCGAACTCTTCGAGCAGCTTGGCGTTGGCCAGCAGCTCGCGGTCGAAGCC
>JAYUDQ010000322.1:0-1995 GCA_043739745.1 Acidimicrobiia bacterium
CCGAGTCCAGCACGGAGTCGGCCGGCGACGATGTCATCGACGACATCGAGGCCCTCGTTGCGCTCGACCCCGTCTCGGGGGCCGAGCACGCTCGGGTCACGGCGCAGCTTTCGAACGAGCGCGACGAGTTCCTCGACGCGCTCCGCCGGCTGCAGGCCGACTTCGAGAACTACCGCAAGCGTGTGCAGCGCGACCAGGAAGCCGCGGCCGACAGGGCGGGTGAGCGGCTGATCACCAAGCTGCTGCCGGTGCTCGATACGTTCGAGATGGCGCTCTCGCACGAGAGTGAGCCCGATGGCAGTCCGCTGGCGAAGCTCCACGACAGCCTGCTGTCCGCCCTCGAGGGCGAAGGGCTCGAACGTCTCCATCCAGCGGGCGAGCCGTTCGATCCTGCCGTTGCCGAGGCCGTGCTCCATGAGCCCGGTGAAGGCGACGGCGGCCCGGTCGTAGCCGACGTGCTGCGGGCCGGCTATCTCTGGAAGGGCCGTGTCGTACGCGCGGCCATGGTGAAGGTCCGGGGCTGAGTCCGATCACGGGTACGACGGGACCTGACGAGTGCGAGGGAGGTGGATGTAGATGGCACAGCCGCAGCGCGAGTGGTTCGAGAAGGATTACTACAAGGCCCTCGGCCTGAAGGACGACGCGACCGAGAAGGACATCACCAAGGCGTATCGGAAGCTGGCGAAGGAGAACCATCCCGATTCGCATCCCGGGCGTGAGGACCGCTTCAAGGAGATCAGCGCGGCCTATTCCGTGCTGTCCGACGCCGAGAAGCGGTCAAGCTACGACGAGGTCCGCAAGATGGGCCCAGGCGCCGGTGGGTTCGGAGGCGGCGGGTTCGGAGGCGGCAACGCCGGCGGCTCACAGTTCCGCGTCGATGACCTCGGCGACATGCTCGGCGGCATCTTCGGCCGTGGCCGCGGGGGCGGTCGCGGGAGAGCCGGCGGCACACCCGGCCCGCGTCGTGGCGACGATCTGGAGACCACGCTCACGCTTGCGTTCCGCGAGGCCGTCGATGGTGTCACCACGAGTGTCAATATCGTCGGCGATGTCCCGTGCGACACGTGTCATGCCACAGGCTCGGCCCCCGGCACGAGTCCAGTCGTGTGCTCGAACTGCGGTGGGCGCGGCACCGTCGACAGCAACCAGGGCTTCTTCAGCTTCAGCCAGCCGTGCCCAACCTGCGGCGGAACCGGGATGCGGATAGAGAAGGCGTGCCCTACGTGCCACGGAACCGGCGCCGAACGGAAGCCGCGGAACGTGAAGGTGCGCATCCCCGCCGGTGTCGAGGACGGGCAACGCATCCGGCTCAAGAATCGCGGCGGCCTCGGCCGCAACGGTGGGCCTCCCGGCGATTTGTATGTGGTCGTACGGGTCGGCGGCGACGATCGATTCGGCCGTCGCGGCAAGGACCTCACGATCGTCGTGCCGATCAACTTCGCCGAGGCCGCGCTCGGCGCGACCATTCGCGTGCCGACACTCGACGACCCTGTCTCGTTGAAAGTCCCGGCCGGAACGAAGTCGGGTCGTACGCTGCGTGTTCGTGGCAAGGGATCCCAAGCGGCCGGCGGCACGGGCGACCTGCTCGTCACCGTCGAGGTCGAGGTGCCCACGTCGCTGAACGACGAGGAGCGCGCCGCGGTTGAGGCGCTGCAGAAAGCGATGGCTGCCCGCAACCCGCGGGCCCATCTCGGAGTCTGAGAGGAGGACAGCACATGGCTGCGTTCGATCAGGACGGTCCACTCGGTGGCGCAGCGATGCATGCGTCGCGAGCGGTCTTCGTCATCTCTGTCGCGGCCGAGCTGGCCGGCATGCACCCGCAGACCCTGCGCATCTACGAGCGCAAGGGACTGCTCGAGCCGTCACGCACCGGGGGCGGGAGCCGTCGGTACAGCCAGCGCGACATCGCCCGGCTCCACCGAATCGCCGAGCTCACGAACGCCGGGCTGAACCTCGAAGGGGTCCGCCGGGTGATGGAGCTCGAGGACGAGGTGG
>JAYUDQ010000323.1:0-13084 GCA_043739745.1 Acidimicrobiia bacterium
CCGGTCGAACTCGGCCTCCCACGCCCGTCGGCCGCCGAGCAGGCGCACCAACACACAGGTCGTCCCCGGGAGATCGCGGTCGACGTCGAAGGTCCACGGCTGCGCGGCGCGGACCCGCGGGAACCCGTCGGGCAGCGACTCGATGGCAATGCGCAGGGCAAGGATCTCGGTATCGACATTGGTGATGTAGCGGATCACGTCGGTGTGCTCTCGGAGAGTTCGGCGAGCCGCTTCGCGGCGAGGTCGGCGGGGTCGTGGAGGCTGCAGTCGTCGCAGTAGGAGCCGCTCGTCGTCTGGTACCAGAGGCAGCAGCTGGTGCGGTTCCAGTGCCAGCCGACGGCCCCCGGCACTTCGACGGTGGAGTAGTCGCCAAGACCGCCCAGCCACGGCGCCGCCGCGCGGTGGAACTCGACCGCGCGGTCGCGCACGATGGGGTCGCCGAGCGGGCCGGTCGATTGCACGGCACGGAAGATGGTTGCGATCGAGGCGGCGACGTTGCCCCACAGCAATCGCTCGCCGATCCGTGTGGTGGCTCGCACGGTGGCGATGAACGCAGCGAGATGCCCGTCGAGCAATTCGTGCGCGAGTCGGTCGGCGTCGGTCGGAGCGCAGTCGGGATTGGTTATCGCCAGCTCGGCGGGGCGGTGGCGGGCGATTCGGATCGCCGTCACTTCCGGTGCGGTTGACGGCGTCGGCAAACCCAAGGCGTAGGCCGCGACGGCGATGCTCGGTACCCGGAATGCATAGGCCTGCGCGTACAGCGACGCTGCGACCTGGAGATCGTCGGTACCGCGGCCGGTGGCCGTGCGATCCATCTCTGCCCGGAGCCGGTCGGGGTCAGCGATGAGATCGGCGCACGAGATCCACCCGTCGGCTGGCGGAGCGTCGTTGCTGCATCGCAGGTACGACACCCGGGCCTTCACGGCCGCCACAACGTCGTCGAGTTGCTGGGTCATCCCGGTCCTGCTGGCAGGCGGGCGGTGGATGCTCCGGCGATCAGCATCTCGATCGCCGCCATGTCGAGATGCGCAGCGAGTGCATCGGCAAGCTCATCGAGCGCGTCGAGGCGTGTCTGCTCGAACGATCGACCGGCACTGACGAACCGTTTCCCGCGGTGTTGTGCGACCGTGCCGAGGAAGGCCCGTCGGAACTCGTCGGCCTCGAACAACCCGTGCAAAGTGGTGCCATAGTGATTGTCCGAGCAGACACCGTCGACGACGTGACCGTGCTCGTCGTCGAGCGTGACGAACGGTTCGCCACCATGGGCATGCACTCGCCCGTGGTGGATCTGATAGCCGTGCACCGGTAGTCGTTCGGACACACCGGATCGCAGCAGGGTGATCTTGTTCGTGTCGAACAGCGTCTCGACCGGCAACCACCCCAGCCCGTCGACGACGCCGGCACGGCACTCGACCGGGTCGTCGATGGTGGCGCCCATCATCTGGTAACCGCCGCAAATGCCGAGCACCACTGCATCGCTGCGTTCGATCTCGTTCACGAGCCCGGTTCGTCGCAGCCAGGCGAGGTCGTCGATCGTCGCCTTCGATCCCGGAACGATGATGAGGTCCGGGTCGCCGAGTCCTGCACGGTCGTGCACGTACCGGACCCGCACGCCGGGTTCGACCGACAAGGGGTCGACATCGGTGAAATTCGAGATTCGCGGCAACTGTACGATTGCGACGTCGAGTTCGTCGGCCAGCGCATCACCGGCCATCGCCATCGGCCGCTCCAGCGCCATCGAGTCCTCGGCATCGAGACCGGTCGACTGGAGCCACGGGATCACGCCAAGCACCGGCACCCCGGTGCGGGCGGTCAACTGCTCGCAGCCGTCGAGCAGCAGCGCCGGATCGCCACGCAGTTTGTTGATCACCAGCCCACGCACGCACGCCCGCAGGTGATCGGGCAGCAGCGCCACCGTGCCGTAGAGCGCCGCGAACACGCCACCGAGGTTGATGTCGCCGACCACGATCGCCGGCACGCCGGCTTCGTGGGCGACGCGCAGGTTGACGATGTCGTGGTCGAGCAGGTTGATCTCGGTCGGGCTGCCCGCTCCCTCGCACAGCACGACGTCGTACCGGCCGCGCAGATCCGCCAGCGCGTCGAGCACCAGCGGCAGCAAACCCGGCTTGGCCGCGTGGTACTCGGTGGCGGTCATCACCTTCCAGGGTGCGCCGTTGACGACCACCTGGCTGGTGCGTTCACCGGTCGGCTTCAGCAGGATCGGGTTCATCGCCACCTCAGCCGGAATGCCCGCAGCGTGCGCCTGGATCCCCTGGGCCCGGCCGATCTCGTGACCCGACGGCGTCACCACCGAGTTCAGAGCCATGTTCTGCGCCTTGAACGGTGCAACGCGCACGCCCTGGCGGCTCAGAAGCCGGCAGAGGCCGGCGACGACCGTGCTCTTCCCAGCGTCTGACGTCGTGCCGCACACCATCAGGGCGCCACGGAGGGCGGCGCTCATTGCTGCCCTCGCAGCCGTTCCACTAACCAGGCAAACGCCTCCGCCACCGTGGCGACCGAATCTGCGTCCGGTGCTGGAGGACGCTGCACCATCACGATGGGAAGTGCGAGTTTTCGAGCGGCCTCGAGCTTGGCCCGGGTGGCCGTTCCACCGGAGTTCTTGGAGACGACGAGATCGATGCGACGTGACTGGAGGAGTTCGATCTCGTCGTCCACGGTGAACGGCCCCCTTGCGAGCACCACCTCGGCATCGTCGAGGAGACCGGGAGCGGGTGGATCGATGGACCGGATGACGAATGCGGTCGACTGGCATCTGGTGAACGGCGCGAGTTCCTGCCGTCCGATCGTGAGCAGTACTCGGGCTGCGCCGGACCGCTCCACTTCAGCGGCGGCGGACGCCACGTCGTCGACGACCGTCCAGTGATCTCCGCAGGCTTGGGTCCATGCCGGGCGGACGAGTCGCACGAGGGAGGTGCCAGTGGCCTCGCACGCGGCATGGGCGTGGAACGGCATACGGTCAGCGAAGGGGTGGGTTGCATCGACCACCGTGTCGAATTGCTCGGCGACGATGTAGTCGCGAAGGCCGTCGATCCCGCCGAATCCTCCGACCCGACAGTCGACGCCCGGCGGCATCGCCGCTCTCGCACGTGTTCGTCCGGCGAAGGACACCACCAGCTCGACAGAGGGGTGGCTCTCGCTGACCAGGCGCGCCAGCTCCGATGCTTCGGTGGTCCCTCCCAGCAGGAGCACACGGCCGATCAGCACCAGCACCGAGAGCGAGGTGTCCTGGACGCTCACACCTTCACGGTCTCGTCGTCGAGCGGCAATGGGTCGCGGGCTGCCGCTCGGTCGCCGAGCCAGCCGAACACCGTTGCGATCACGAGCCAGAGAAGGGCGTTGCCGGCGAGGGAGTCGATGCGGAAGTGCCAGATGAGGTTCGCGGGCGCATCGAGGCGGTCCGGGTTCGGGGGAAGGATCAGGTATGTGAGTGTGATCACAGCGAGATAGCCGCCCGCGACCGCAGCGAACCGCTTCGCGCCGTCGACCCCTCGGGCGGTGAGATTCCTCCACAACTCCCACGCCAGGAACGCGAGCGCGACCGAGACAGTCAGCAAGCCGAGGTAGGACGCGGTGCGCTGACCGATCGTGTCCGGGTTGCCGACCGAGGGCGGGTTTGCCGGGTACTTCAGCGCCGGCACCAACACCCATGCGACGAACACGACGCTCGCAATTCTGATCGAACGAGCAAAGACACTGCTCCCGGTCAGCCAACGCCAGAGCGCTGCGCAGACAAAACCGAAGACGAGTCCGAGCAAGGTGCCGTATATCCCTGCGGCGAGCATGCCACCAGTCACCTGGGTGCCCCGCGAGAACATCTCCTGATGATCTCCGGTCTGATGTGCGGCCTCGATCCGCAGTGCAGCCCGGATCTGGTCCTCGGTGACGAGCCATTGGAACAATGCTGCAGCGACGCCGCCGGCCAGGCCGGCGAGCGCGCCGCGGCCCAAGAAGGCCTTGATGTCGTTCATGGCAGCCCTGCCGTCAGTGGCAGGGGACGCCGAGCGAATGCCGACCGTCGTGGAAGAACTCGTGCAGAGTCTGCCACTGCGAGAGCAGCAGACCGTTCTCCTGGAGCATCAGATACGAACCGAACAGTGCCACCGTGAGGACCATCCAACTCCACCAAGGGATGTTGATCGTCGGGGCGTCGTGCGTGGGGTGAATTGTCGCAGCCATTACGAGCCTCTTTCCATATTCTCGTGGTATGTGCGCAACCGGTCTCCTGGCTCTGGGATCACCGCTCCACCCACCTTCCCAGGCTTGCGCCCAGTGGCAATTCGGGTGTCACTTCCCCATCACAGTGGCGAGCACCGCACCGGATTTTCACCGGCTTCCCGACATTGCAAGGTCAAGTTTAGCACACCGGAACACCCCACGTCCAGGGCTGTGAGGCGGCGATCGTCACCGGGTCGTCTGCGCTGTCGTTCGGCGGACCTTCATGCCGTCGAGCAGCAGCCGGGAGGCGAACACCGCTCCAACGCCTTCGCCGCAGCGGAGCCGCAGGTCCAGCAGTGGTTCCAGGCCGAGGTGTTGCAGCACGTGGTCGTGGCCGAGTTCGTTGCTGCGTTGGCCCGCGACGAGGTGCGCACTCGTCGACGGTTCGATCGCGCAGGCGATCGCACCCGCGATACAGGTTGCCAACCCGTCGAGCACGACGACGCCACCCCGGCGGGCAGCGCCAAGGACGACGCCGCACAGGTACGCGAACTCTGGACCTCCGAGCGAGGCGAGCAGATCCACGGGTTCATCCAGTTCGGTGGCGGTGCGACGCCACCGGGCCACGGCGTGGCGGACCACTGCTCGCTTCCTCTCGACCATCGCGGTGTCGGCGCCCGATCCGAGACCGACGAGTTCCTCCGCGGGGAGGCTGAGCAGGGCCGAGCCGAGCGCGGCCGCCACGGTCGTGTTGCCGATACCCACCTCGCCAATGGCGACGAGGCCGGATCCCCCGAGCCGATCGCCCAGAGCGGTTCCGTCCTCGACGAGTTGGGCGGTCCGCACGCGGTTCATGGCGTCGGTCGAGACGAGTTCACCGGTGGAGGCGCCGGCATCGACAACCACCCATTCCAGGCCCGACGCGGTTGCCGTGCTGACACCGATCGACTCGCCGGCGCGGGCAGCAGCGATCACGTCAGCCGTGACCGACCGGGCATACGGCGTGACGCCGAGATCCGCGACCGGATGGTCGCCACCCACCAGGACCAAGGTGGCGCCGTCGACCGCAAGACCCATGCATGCCACGACTCGATCCAGTGCCCTGTCGAGCACCCCCATCGAACCGGGCGGGGTGAACAGCCGGTCGGTGTGGTCTCGCGAGCCGACCACCTGGGCGGGTTCGGGGGCACGAACCCTCGAGACGGGCGAAGGTGGTGTACCGAGGTGCGGCCACCGCTCGTGGATGACCACTTCGTCGAGGGGCTGCCGATTCGACCATCCGAACCGTTCGAGACCGGGGCCGGTCTGGCGTTCGTCGGGATATCCGATGCACAGCCAACCGAGCGTCTCGACGCGGTCCGGCAGCCCCAGCAACGTGGCGAGATCACCAGGTTGGAAGAGGGTGACCCAGCCGACACCGAGTCCTTCGCTGCGTGCTGCCAGCCAGAGGTTCTGGATCGCACATGCACACGACCACAGGTCGGTGTCGGGGAACGTGGCGCGACCGAGAACCCCGGCCGCTTCGACCCGGCGATCGCAACAGACGACGACACCGACAGGGGCTTCTCGGATCCCTTCGAGTTGGAGATCCAACAATTGTCGTGAAGAGCGTTCGTCCATCTGTGCCGCCTGCGCAAGCCGTTGCTGGTCCGCCAACCACGCGGCTGTGGAGCGAACAGCCGCGTCCCGAACGACGATGAACCGCCACGGTTGGCTGTGCCCGACGGAGGGCGCCTGGTGCGCGGCCGCGAGCAGCCCGAGCACGGTGTGATCGTCGATGTCGTCGGGGCGAAAACGCCGGACGTCGCGCCTGGCAGCGATGATCGACCGCAGTGCTGCCTGCTCGTCCGTGCTGAATGCCCACCCCGCGGGATCAGCCGCGCGTTCGGCAGCGCTGGTGACGTCGCCGATCAGCGGGACCGGCCGCTTCCATGTGGTCACGATGCAACCCGGTTGCTCGGGTACGAGCGGGGGGTGTACACCGACGAGGCCAGAGGCCGGTCGATCATGCGTGTGGTGGACGAACCGATCACAACGACGGTGCTCATGTCCACCGACTCAGGATCGAGGCCGTCAAGGGTGGTGACGGTGATCTGCTCGTCGTCGCGGCCGACGTTCCGGCCGATCACGACCGGCGTGGAGTCCAAGCGGTGACCGCGGACGATGATGACAGCGGCGGCGAACTGGTGCGGCCGGTGGCGGCTGCGCGGGTTGTACAACGCGATCACGAAATCGGCGGCGGCCGCGGCATCGAGTCGCCGCTCGATGACCTCCCACGGTTTGAGTACGTCGGAGAGCGAGATCACGCAGAAGTCGTGGCCGAGCGGGGCGCCGACGCGGCTGGCCACGGCCTGCGCGGCGGTGATCCCGGGAAGTACCTCCACCGCCACATTGCGCCAGCGATCAGGGTACGCATCGAGCTGTTCGAGGACGGCGCTGGCCATCGCGAACACACCTGGGTCTCCGGATGACACGACGACCACGTCGCCGCCGGCCTCGGCGATGTCGAGTGCGTGGCCGGCGCGGTCGGCTTCGACCCGGTTGTCGGACGGATGCCGCCGACCCCCGGTCGGTAGGTCGAGCATGTCGAGGTACGGCGCGTAGCCGACGAGATCCGTCGCCTCGGCAATGCGCCCGAGGACCGCCGGCGTGCACCAGTCGCTGCGTCCGGGGCCGATCCCGACGACGGTGACGCGGCCGCTCATCCGTGCGCTCGTCGGCGTTCGTCGAGGCCCGTTCCGGGGATCAGCACGAGCGAGAAGTATGGGGCGTCGATGCCCTCGGTCTCGGTGATCGGCACGACCCGCTCGCCGGCGCAACTGGCACGCTCGACGTAGACGCTGTGGTCGGCGAGGCCGACCGCCTGCGCCGCCTCGCGGATGTCATCGAGGTGGCGGCCGACCTTCATCACGACGGCTGCGTCCACATTGGCGAGCACGTTCTTGAGTTCCTCGGGTGCCAGGACGCCGGGGAGCACGGTCAGGGTCTCGTTCATCGAGACCAGCGGCAGACCGGCTGCGGCCGAGGCAGCGGAGAACGAGGTGACACCGGGGATGACAGTCGTCGGGTAACGGTCGGCGAGCCGTTGATGGATGTACATGTAGCTGCCGTAGAAGAACGGGTCGCCCTCGCACACGACGGCGACATCGCGCCCGGCGTCGAGATGCGCCGCGATCACCGCTGCGGACGCGTCGTAGAACTCCGCGATCAGGCCCTCGTAGCTCGCGGGGTCGATGGCTTCGGTGGTGACCGGGTACTCGAGCCGGAGCACCGTCTGTGCTTGGGTGACGAGGTCTTCGATGATCGACCAGGCATTGCCGTTGCGGCGCCGCGCTGAGAAGTGGGCGATGACGGGGCAGGCCTCGGTGATGCGCCGCGCTTTGAGGGTCATCAGCTCGGGGTCGCCGGGGCCGAGACCGACCCCGTAGAGGTGTCCGACGCCGGCGGGCGCAGCGGGTTGGGTGCTCATCGGGTGCTACTCCTTCGCGCTGGCCAGCGCGTTGACGGCCGCTGCGGCCATCGCGCTGCCGCCGCGTCGGCCGTGGACGGTGAGATAGGGGATGCCGTGGGGCAGGGTGGCGAGTGCTTGTTTCGATTCGGCTGCGCCGACGAAGCCGACGGGGATGCCGATGATCGCCGCGGGCGTGGCTGCCCCGTCGAGGACGAGCTCGAGCAGCCGGAACAACGCAGTGGGCGCGTTGCCGATGACGGCGACGGCGCCGTCGAGGTCGGCGAGCCATCGGTCGACCGCAACCGCGGAACGGGTGTTGCCGGCTGCACGCGCTGCCTCGGGAATCCCGCTGTCCTGCAACGTGCAGCACACGCGGTTGGCGGCGGAGAGCCGGCTGCGGGTGATGCCGTGGGCCACCATGTTCGAGTCGCACCAGATCGGCCTGCCCGTAGCGAGCGCGGCGCGGGCCGAACCAACGAGATCGGATGACGCGGCCACCAGCGGCACGATGTCGACGTCGCCGCAGGCGTGGATCATGCGCACGACGACCGCTTCGAGGTCGGCGGGCACCCGTGAGAGGTCGGCTTCGGCGCGGATCGTGGCGAACGAGGCGGTGTAAATCGCGGCGCCGTCGCGTTCGTAGGCGAGCGTCATCATCGCGCCGGCACCACGTCTTGGAACACGCCCGTTTCGGCGGCGATCAGGTGACGCACCCCAACTGGTGCGCCGCAGGCCTTCGGGCATGCGGACAGATGCAGTCGCTCCGCGAGCGGCGGCGAACCCGCGAGTCGTGCGGCCTCGGCCCATGTGTCGGCGTACGCGGATCGGCAGCCACGCGAGCCGACGCACGCCGACAGCATCGTCAACGGATCGTCGGCGTCGACGCACAAGCCGAGAACATTCAGCGCGGCGAGCAGATCGGGGACCTCGGAGCGAAGTAGGCCGCAGAACGCGATCGAACGCTCGGGCGTCAGGCGAACGTCGGCTGCGCAACCGTCGGCGATCGGCGCGAGGGCGATCATCGTGGCCGCGTCGACGCGGCCGAGGAAGGGTGCTGCAACGAGGTTGCACTTCGCCGGATCGGGGTGGGGGTGGAGGCCGACCGAGCTACCAGAGAGTGCTTGTCGGTCGAGTTGGGGCGCGGAGCGGCGAGCCGTACCGAGTGCCCGGGCGACGATCTCTCGGCCGAGATCGGCGACGACGGTATCCATCCGGGTCCGGTGTTCGGCGCACAGCTGGGCGGCCGTCAACGCCGCTGATGCGGGGTCCGCGACGAGGCCGGTCGGCGCCGCGTCGCCGCGCAATGTCACCCACCAAGCCACAGCACGATCACGGTGCGCGGTGAAGCGGACATCGGCGTCGACCCCGTTCAGCGGCCAGCTGCCGCCGTCGTCGACGACCATACCGAACTTGCTCGGGACCGACCCGAGCACCCCGTCGACGAGCCGCCGCTCGATCGCGGCGACGACGGGAGATGCATCGACCAGACCTGCTCGGTCATGACCCGTGAGAGGGCTGGCCACGATCGCTCGGAGCGCGTCCGAGCGCGCGTCGGCCAGCGCGAGACCGCCGTCGATGAGCGCGCTCGCCGCCGCGTCGAGGACCTCGACCGCGACACCGCGGAGCTGCAGGTTGGCGCGCGATGTCAGGTCGATCGCGCCGGAGCCGAACCGCGACGCGACGTCGGCCACCAGGCGCATCGCCGACGAAGGGACTGTGCCGCCGGGCAGCCGGATGCGTAGCAGCCAGCCGTCACCGGTCTCCATCGGGTCGAGCACCCCAGGGCACCATCCACGGGTTCGGTCGGGCATGGTCCGCGTCACGTCGACGAACCTAGCACCCGATGTAGGGCAGCCTGCCCTACGTGTGAGGCGGGCTTGCTACGCTCGCCTGATGGCCCAACCGTCGCGCTTTCTGATCAACACCGGTACCGGCAAGGGCAAGACGTCGGCATCGATGGGCGTCATGGCCAGGGCGTGGGCCCGTGGTTGGCGGGTGTGCGTGGTGCAGTTCATGAAGAGCGAAAAGTGGAAGGTGGGCGAGCGCAAGCTCGCCGAGCATCTCGGGATCGAGTGGTTCACGCTCGGCGACGGCTTCACGTGGGAGTCGACAGATCTCGATGAGACCGCCGCGAAGGGCCGTCACGCGTGGTCGGTAGCGGCCGAGAAGATCGCGAGTGGCGACTACGACATGGTGATCCTCGACGAGGCGACGTACATCGTGAAGTACGGCTGGATGCCGGTTGACGAACTCGTCTCGGTGATCGCCGCCCGACCGCAACGGACGAACGTGGTGATGACCGGCAGGTATGCGGCGCCGGAGTTGATCGAGATCGCCGACACGGTCACCGAGATGACAAAGGTGAAGCACGCGATGGACGTCGGCATCGGCGCCCGCAAGGGCATCGAGTACTGACCGATGGCGGTGCTGCCTCCGCGGTTGGTTGTCGGCGGCACTCATTCGGGTGTGGGCAAGACCACCTTGGCCACCGGACTGATGGCGGCGCTGCGCCGAGCGGGGCATCGGGTCGGCGCGGCGAAGGTGGGGCCGGACTTCATCGATCCCGGATACCACTCTCTCGCCGTCGGTCGGCCGTCGCGCAACCTCGACATTTGGATGAGCGGCGTCGATGCCATCGCGCCGCTTGCCGCTCGCGCCGGCGATGGCGTGGATCTGTTGGTGATCGAGGGAGTGATGGGGTTGTTCGACGGCGCCGGTGACGGCTCGCCGTCATCGACGGCCGACGTGGCCGCACTCCTCGATGCGCCGGTCGTGCTGGTGGTCGACGCCGCCTCGATGAGCCAGTCGGTGGCAGCGCTGGTGCACGGCTTCGCCACCCACGACCCCCGCATTCTGCTCGGCGGTGTCGTGCTGAACCGGGTCGGCAGTGCCGGCCACGAGACACTGTTGCGCGACGCACTTGCGCCCCTCGGCGTCCCGGTGCTCGGCGTCCTCACGCGTGACGACCGCCTGCAATGGCGCGACCGCCATCTCGGACTCGTCCCCGTGGCCGAACGCGGCGGCGAGGTGCGTGAGTCGCTGGACCTGCTCGCCGAGCTGATCACCTCGCGGTGCGACCTGACGGCCATCGTCGAGCTCGCCGCCACCGCGCGTCGCTTCGACGTAGTGCCGGCCCCCCTGCCCGACCCGGTGGTCACTACACCGGTGCGCATCGCCGTTGCTGCGGGCCCTGCGTTCAGCTTCATCTACCCCGACAACCTGGAAGCGCTCGCCGCCGCTGGCGCGGAACTCGTCGCCTTCGATCCGTGTTCCGCTCCGGCGCTGCCCGATCACTGCGCCGGACTGATCGCCGGCGGCGGCTTCCCCGAGGTGTACGCCGAGCAACTCAGCGCCAACGTGCGATTACTGGCCGACGTGCGGCGACGCATTGGCGACGGGCTCGTCACATGGGCGGAATGCGGCGGCCTGTTGTGGATGTGCGACGAGCTCGACGGCTTGCCGATGGCCGCAGTGGTGCCGGCACGAGCACGGATGACCGAGCGTCTCACGCTCGGCTACCGCGCCGCCACCGCGACAGCGAAGACCCCACTCGGGCCGGCGGGCACCCAGCTGCGCGGCCACGAGTTCCACTACTCGATCACCGAGCCGGCCGGCGAGCTGTTCGAGCTCGTCGGCCGCCACGGTTCCGGCAACGGAGGTTTCGGCAATGAGCGGCTCGTCGCGTCGTACCTGCACACCCACCTCGCAGCGCGGCCCGACATCGCCCGTTCTTTCGTCGCCACCTGCTCTGCCCTACGTCTGCCCTACATCGGTTAGTGTCCCCAAGGTGCACAAGTCGTCGATCTACCTCCCGGACGGGCTCAAGCAGTCATTGGGCGAGCTGGCCACCCGAACCGGACGATCCGAGGCCGAACTCATCCGCCAGGCCATCGAGCGGCTGCTCGCCGTGTCGGACCCGGCAGCGCCCGCACCCGCACCCGACCCGATCATCCACCACCCGCGCCCGTCGCTGGTCGGCGTCGGCGTCGGCCCCGGCGATCCTGGCCTGATCACCGCCCGAAGTCGCGCGACGTTACTCGCGGCCGATCGGGTGCTCGTGATCACCACCGACGTCCGGTCGGTGGGGCGGGCCGAGATGGTCGTGCGCTCGGTCGTACCCACGGCCCACGTGCAACGGGTGCCGTTTGCGATCGGCGCCGATCCCGACGCGCGGCACGCCTCGCTCGTCGCGGTCGCCGACGCGGTCATGGCGGCGGCCGACGCCGGCGAGATGGTCGCCGTTGCGGTGATCGGCGACCCGACGCAGTGGACGATCTTCCCCGATGTGGCTGTGCTCGTCGCCGGGGCGCGACCCGGACTGGCGATCACTGCCGAGCCGGGTATCACCTCCTACCAGGCAGCAGCAGCCGCCGCCGTGGCGCCCCTTGGCCAACCTGGCGCCGCGATGGTCGTCCTCGACGACGCGGGTGAACTCCGCCAGCACCTCGAGGCGAGCGGTCGTTCGGTGGTGCTGTACAAGGCATCCACCGACGCCGCCACGGTGAAGGCCGCCGCCGCGCGGCACGGCCGCCACGACGCGATCGTCGCCGAACTGAGCGGACTGCCGGGTCAGCGGCTCGTGGCGCTCGACGACACCGACGACGGCCCGATCTCCTACCTCGCCACGGTGGTCTTCCCGGCCCGGCGACCGGCAACCGTGGGATCGGCAACCGTGGGATCGGCAACCGTGGGAGCGAGCAGATGATCTCCTTCGTCGGCGCGGGGCCTGGCGCCCCCGACCTCATCACGCTGCGCGGCGCACAACGATTGGCCGCCGCGGACGTGGTGATCTGGGCGGCATCGCTCGTGCCCGACGCGCTGCTCGAGCACTGCCGTCCCGATGCCGTGATCCACGACTCCAAGACCATGACCTTCGACGAGGTGTGCGCCGTGTTCGCCGCCCACCCCGACGCGGCGATCGCCCGCCTCCATTCCGGCGACCCGACGATCTACAGCGCGATCGGTGAACAGATCGCCTGGTGCCGTAGCAACGACCGCTGCTTCGAGGTGATCCCTGGGGTGTCGGCGATGACCGCCGCCGCCGCAATCGCAGGCTGTGAGCTGACGATCCCCGGCATCGCCCAGTCGGTGGTGCTCACCCGGCTCGCCTCCGGTACCCGTGCGTCGATGCCTGATCGGGAGACCATCGAGGCCTACGCGGCGACGGGAGCGACGATGGCGCTGTTCCTCTCCGTGACCTTCGTGGAGCAGCTCGGCGAACGTCTGCTCGCTCCGGGTTCTGCGTACGGTCCTGACACCCCGGTCGTGGTCGCCCACCGCGCCACCTGGCCCGACGAACAGCTCCTCCGCACGACGATCGCTACGATGGCGGCCGACGTGTGCGCCGCCGGGTTCGACGCCACAACGATCTTCCTCGTCGGCCCCGCGCTCGCCGGAGCCACCGCGCAGCGCAGTCATGTGTACGCGGCGGACTACACCACCCGCTTCCGCAAAGCC
>JAYUDQ010000324.1:0-1992 GCA_043739745.1 Acidimicrobiia bacterium
CCGGCGGTGGCCAAAGGAGCCGCACGAGCGGGCCGTGACGTCCGGTCGGTGGAGGTCTGCATGAAGCCGCTCGTAGGCACCGCATCGGACGCCTCACGCCTGGAGGCGGTGGCCGAGACCGTCCGGGCGCGAGTGGCCTTCTACCTGTCGACACCGACGTACCGGAGGACGTTCGCCCTCCACGGTTGGCTCGACATCGCGGAGCAGGCATCGGAGCTTTCGCGGGCTCAGCGTTGGGACGAGCTCCCCGGCTTGGTGAGCGACGAGATGCTGCACACGGTGGCCACCATCGCCACTCATGACGAGATCGCGGACGCGCTCATCGCCAAGTATGGCGAGCGAGTGGACCGGATCGAGTTCTCGATGCCCGTGAACGGAGCGGCCGACGAGGAGAAGCTCCGCGAGATCCTGCGGCGGCTCCGCCAGGAACCGTCGCGATCGGCATGACACCGCCCTCGCAACCCACATCGACGACCGACGCTCCCGCGTGGAATTTGTCGACGATCCCGTCGAGCGCCGGCAGCACGGCCGAGACGAGAGCGAGACGCGACCAAGGTCCGGTCATGCGAGCCGCGGGCGTCGTGCACATCGACGGCACCGAGCACGCGATTCGCACGGGCAGCACGGTGTTCATCCACGCCATGGCGTCGCACAGCGTGCGCAACACCGGCTCCGAACCGTCGCGGCTCTTCTAGGTCTTCGAAGCCGATGCCGGAGTCGTGATGCCCGAACTGCGGCGCCACCTCAGTAAGCCCGGCCGGCGCTTCTGGCGTGGCCAAGCATCGGAAACGGTCACATCGCACGCCAGTTCCCCGATTCCGTGCCGGAACGTCAGCGCGCGGCCAGCGCGGCGAGCACCGTCGCCGTGTCGGCCAGGTCGCTGAACAGGGCGTCGGCGCCGAGACCGGCCAGCGCGTCGTGTGGGTAGGTGCCTGTGGCCACGAGCGCGCATCGGGCGCCCACGGCGCGAGCGCATGCGAGGTCGCGCGGCGTATCGCCGATCACCCAGACCGACCCCGGATCGACGCTCCGACCGAGCGCAACGGCAGACCGAGCGATGGCCAGCCTGGCGAGCACGGCCCGGTCGGCATGGTCGCTGCCGTAGGCGCCGGAGTCGACGTGCAGCAGCCCGTCCAGCCCACCGGCGGCCAGCTTGCGCTCCGCCACGGCGCGCAAGTTGCCGGTCAGCACCGACTGGTGAGCGTCGAGATCGGCGAGGGCAGCGATCATTGCGGGGACGCCCGGCATGACCACCAAGGAGGCTCGCAGCTCGCCGTCGAGCGATGCATACGCCTCGATCACCCCCGCAAGCACCGCCGCAAGGAGCGCATCGTCACCGCCGTGTCCAATGGCATCGAGCAGCGTGCCGCCAATGTCCGGATCGGTACGGCCGCCGAGGTCGTACGGGCCCCTCCCGAGTTCCTTCCCCGTATGTGCGCGTATCGATTGTCTGAAGGCCGCAACCCCCGTGCCGGGCGCACGCAGCAGCGTGCCGTCGATGTCCCAGAGGATGATCGGCGCGGTCACATCGGCCACTCCACCGCGTCAGACCGCGGCAAGCGAGCGGGCCGCCATCCTCGAGCGCACCAGTGGCAGGAGGCGGGCGCCGTAGTCGATCGTGTCGGCGAACGGCTCGTAGCCGCGGATGAGGAACGTGTCGACGCCGATGTCGGCGTAGTCGAGCATGGCGGCGGCGACGGTCTCGGGTGAGCCGACCAGCGCGGTGGAGTTGCCGGGCGCGCCGGTCGCCGTGGCCAGCGGGAGGAACAGGCAGCGGTCGAGCACATCCCCACGCGAGGCCGCGGCGAGCAGGCGCTGCGATCCGACGTTGCTCGGGGGCGGCGGGGTCCGACCGCCGGTTCGGGCCTTGATGCGGGCGAGGATGTCGTAGGCGCGGGCCCAGGCGAGCTCGTCGGTATCGGCCAGGATCGGGCGCAGCGAGAGGCTGATGCGGGGGTTGCGGCCGTAGACAGCGGCCGCTTCCTTCACCTT
>JAYUDQ010000325.1:0-1989 GCA_043739745.1 Acidimicrobiia bacterium
GCCAACTCCACCGCATGAGCCCGAAACCCAACATCAAACTTCGATGACCTACCCATTGAACACTCCCTTCCCGGACTCCGGGATCAGGGGGGAGCTTCAGGGCGACGTAGGCGCCTTCGCGGTAGAGGCCGGCGGGTCCAACGACGAGGACGTGGTCGCAGGTGATGCCTTGGGCTTTGTGGATCGTGACCGCGTACCCGTAGTCGACCCATCCGTTGTCGAGATACTCGCGATCCAACACGACACGTTCGCCGCCGGTCACCCTGATTGTCAGGTGCTCGGGCGAGAGGTCAGTGATGGTGCCGCGCATGCCGTTGTCGATAGCGAACGTCTCGCCGGAGGTCAGGTGTTGGTGGGGGTGGTTGCGGCCGAGCACGACCTGATCCCCAACAGCGAACTCGCGGCCGGCGATCTCGATCTGGTCGGTGAGGTCGAGCTCACCGGTCGCAGCGAGCATGACGCGTGCTTCCCGGTTCAACAGTTGCGCTTCAGCACGTGTGCCAGCGAGCAGCAGTGTAGATCCGAGGGTTCGGGTGGTTGCCCAGTCGGTGAGGACGATCTTGTGGAGGTCGTTCGGGTTGTCGGCGATGATCACCCGGTCGTGGGCGAGGTAGACGGCGAACGCTGTCGGCACGTCACCATGACGTAGCTGGTCGAGCGCGGCCTGTTCCCAGACCTGTGTTTGGCGGCGGTTGGCGGTGAGTTCGACGACGCGTCCATCGAGGGTGGTGAGTGCTGCCCGGAACGCGCCGCCGGCGGAGACTTCGGGGAGTTGGTGGTGGTCGCCGACGAGGACGAGTTTGGCGCCGCGCCGGGTGGCTTGATCGACGAGCGCGGCGATGTCGCGGTTGCCGGCCATTGCTGCTTCGTCGATGACGATCAGGGTGGTTGCGGTGATGTCGCGTTGTTCGACGAGGTGGCGGGCGATGGTGGTCGAGGTGATGTGGGCGCCGTCTTGGAGTTCGCGTGCGGCCCGGGCGGATGGTGCGAGCCCGATCACATCCCAACCCGCCGCCTCATAGACGGCGCGGAGGGTGCCGAGCGTGTGGGTTTTGCCGGTCCCGGCGCGTCCGACCATCACCGCGACCCGATCACCTGCCGAGGTGAGTACCCGGATCGCTGCTGCTTGGTCGTCACTCAACGTCGACACAAGGATCGCCGACTCGACCGATCGCTGGTCGAGAACCCCGGTGCCGCTCAGGGCGCCGGAAGCGAGTTGGGTGAGGAGGCGTTCCTCGATGTGGAGCAGGGCTCGTGACGTGTAGCGGAGTGCCCGGTCGTCGGGTACCACCCGACCCGGAGCAGCGACGGTCCCTTGTTCGATCTCGTGGTCGCCGACCTGGACCACAGCAGGGGTGGCGAGCGCACGGTTCACGGTCGCTTCGACCAGGGTGATCGTCGACCCAGCTGGCAGCACGACAGCGATGGCTTGGGTGAGACCGAACCGGGTGAACGTCCCGGACTTCTCCGTGACCCGGGTGCTCAGCAACCGGTCCACCCACTCATCGAACGTGACGATCCGGGTGGTGACCGTGGAACCACCCGCCCCCCACACCCGTTCCTGCACCGTCCACCGGTCACCATCGACGCCGACGACATCACGGGTCATGGCCGTGAGGAGTGTGTCGAGTTCCGATGTGCCCCACCCGAGTCCGTCGGCACGCCGGCGCCATTCGGCCTCCACGACCGTGAAATCGGCGACCGGGTGTTTGGTGGTGCGGGTCTCGAGCAGGGCGGCGTCCTTGGCGTGTTGTCCGGACAGTCCGTGGGCGTCCATCCACTCTGCGATCTGTTCGCTGCGTTGAGAGAACTCGCGCAACACCCGACCCGGAATCCCCGCGATTTCGGCGGAATCGTTGTGCACCGGACCCCACGAGATGCCCAGACGGGTCGAGAGTTCGCGGCGCATCACCGTTTGGAACAACACCCCGACTGCCCGCTTCGCCGCATACAACGCGGCGCCGTCCAAGGCGGTCCACCGGCCGTCGA
>JAYUDQ010000326.1:0-1985 GCA_043739745.1 Acidimicrobiia bacterium
TCCCGGTCCGAGTCGACGTCGGGCAGCTGGGTCGTGTTCGGCGTCGGTGTCGCGCTGACCGTAGGCGCCGTATGGCTCGTCGAGGCGAAGGTGCGGCCACGGTCGTCGCCCGGCCACGGATGGGTCGACTCCCGGCGCTACCTCTACGGGGTTACCGCCTTGGCTGTCGCCGCCGGGGCTGCCCTCGGCACTTGGCACGATGCGGTTCGCACCCACGACTGGGCGTGGTTCTGGATCGCCCCCGGGGTCGCCGCGCTGAACGCGTGGCTGCTGTTCTTCTGGATGCGCCTCCGGGGCCGGATGCTGATGATCACGCTGAGCGCAGTGGTCTACGGGCTGTGGTCCTGGAACGCGACCTGGGATCCGTTTGCGGGACGAACGGTGATCGATGCCACAGTCCATCCGGTCCGCGGGATCTGGGTCTGCTGGTTAGTCGTCGTCATCGCCACCACGAGCATTCTCGGCCACCTCCCCGACTGCTGGCTGCGACCGACGGCGCGAAAGCACTGAGCCACCGGTTCCGATCCGCACGACGAGTCGAAGCCGAGCGCAGCACCGCATCTGCTACACCGGCTGCCTCATGCCCGCCGACACCGTCTCCCTCCCACAGGCGCGCCGTATCGCCCTCGCCGCGCAGGGTTTCGCCGATCCCCGCCCCACCGGCCGGGTCGACCGACGCCACATCCGCAAGCTGTTCGACCGTATCGGCCTTCTGCAGATCGACTCGGTGAACGTCGTCGTGCGCTCCGAGGAGCTGCCGATCTTCGCCCGCCTCGGCGCCCACTCGCGTGACCTCGTGCGTCAGATGGAGGCCGACGGCGAGCTGTTCGAGGGCTGGGCCCACGAGGCGTCACTGCTCCCGGTCGCGCACGAGCCGCTGTTCCGGTGGAAGAAGGAGAACATCCGCAACGGCACGGAGGAGGGGGTCTGGGGCGGCATCCGGCGGATGCGAGCCGAGAAGCCCGACTTCCTCGCCCTGGTGCTGGCCGAGATCTCGGCCCGCGGTCCGATCGCTCCGAGCGAGCTGTCGATGCGTGTCGGGCGAACGGGCGACGGGTGGGGGTGGCGCTGGGACGAGGCCAAGCTGGCCGTCGAGACGCTGTTCTGGGGTGGAGAAGTGGCTGCCCGGCGGCGGGTGAAGTCGGGGTTCGAGCGCGAGTACGACATCCCGGCGCGCATGTTTCCGGCTGCGGTCCTGGCGCAGCCGACGCCCGCCGCCGACGAAGCCCGCAAGCGGCTGCTGCGCATCGCCGCGCGTGCCCACGGCATCGGGACGGCGAAGGACCTGGCCGACTACCACCGGCAGAACATCCCAAAGGCCCGGCCGCTCGTCGAGGAGCTGGCCGATGCGGGCGAGCTGATCCGGGTCGCCGTACCGGGCTGGACGGACAGGGCGTTCCTCGATCCAAACGCCCGCCAACCGCGCCGAATCACTGCCCGGGCTTTGCTGTCGCCGTTCGATTCGCTCATCTGGGAGCGGACCCGCACGGAGCAGCTGTTCGGCTTCCGGTACCGCATCGAGATCTACGTGCCTCAACCGAAGCGGGTGCACGGCTACTACGTGCTGCCGTTCCTGCTCGGCGAATCGCTGGTCGCCCGGGTCGACCTGAAGGCCGATCGGAAGGACTCGGTACTACTCGTCCAGGCCGCCTGGGGCGAGATAGGCATCGATGAGCGCCACGTTGCGGCCGAGCTGGCCGAGGAGCTGGCGCTGATGGCCGACTGGTTGGGGCTCGGACGAGTCGAAGTGCGTTCGAGGGGTGATCTGCACGGGCCGCTCGGCAAGGCGGTCAGCGCGCTGCGCTGACCGCCTGGACGCGCTTTCCCCTGCGACATCCGTCAGTCGGTCCGGTGAGCCGCCTTCTGCGCCCGCGCCGCTTTCGCTGCGGCCTGTTTGCGGTCCTCGCGGGCGGCCGCCTTCACGCCGTACCCGAACACGATGGCCGGCGCGAGGATGAGCGACCCGATACCCATCGAGGCGGCGA
>JAYUDQ010000327.1:0-1984 GCA_043739745.1 Acidimicrobiia bacterium
CTCGACGATTCGACACTCGCAACGACGTACGCGCTCGATCCTCTCGCCATTCGCAACCTCCGCGCCTATGTCGAGGAAGAGCGCGAAGCCACCGGCAACTCGCTCCCCACCGATCGCCAGATCGTCGTGCAGCGCTTCCGTGACGAACTCGGCGACTGGCAGATGTGCGTGCTGTCACCCTTCGGCGCGCAGGTGCACGCACCTTGGGCCATGGCCATCGAAGCGCGCATACGAACCCGGTTGGGCATGGAGGCGCGGGCCATCTGGAGTGACGACGGCATCATCGTCCGCCTGCCCGAGGCCGACGATGCCCCGTCGGCCGACTATGTGCTGATCGATCCCGACGAGCTCGACGAGCTGCTCCTCACCGAGGTCGGCAACTCGGCACTGTTCGCAGCCCGGTTCCGGGAGAACGCTGCCCGCGCACTGCTGCTCCCCCGACGCCGCCCAGGCACACGCACACCGCTCTGGAAGCAGCGGCAGAAGTCGGCCGACCTGCTGAAGGTGGCGAGCCGCTATGGCAGCTTCCCGATCCTCCTGGAGACCTACCGCGAATGCCTGCGCGACGCGTTCGACGTGCCCGCGCTCACCGGCCTCCTCCACGACATCCGCTCCCGCAAGATCCGGGTCGTGAGCCTGGACATGGCCCACCCGTCCCCGTTCGCGTCGTCGCTCGCGTTCGGGTACATCGCCAACTTCATGTACGACGGCGACGCGCCGCTGGCAGAGCGTCGGGCCGCCGCGCTTGCGCTCGACCGCGACATGCTGGCGGAGCTCCTCGGCTCGGAGGAGCTACGCGAGCTCATCGACCCACGGGCGCTTGCTGCGGTCGAGGACGAATTGCAATGCCTCGATCCGCGCCGGCATGCGCGCACGGTTGATGCCGTGCACGACCTGTTGCGGAAGCTCGGCGACCTTTCGCTGCTCGATCTCGCCGCGCGTTGTGAGGGCGGCTCGGCGTTCGCCGAGCAGTCGATCGGCGTGCTGGTCAAAGGCCGCCGTGCTGCGTTCGTGCGCATCGCCGGCGACGACCGCTACATCGCAGCCGAAGACGCGGGGCGCATCCGTGAGGCCGTGGGCGCAAGCGTGCCGCCGGGCCTGCCCGATGCGTTCCTGATCTGGGAGGGCGGCGATCCGGCCGATCCTTCCGACCCTGCGGGAGCGCTCGGCTCACTGCTCGTGCGCTACGCCCGGACGCACGGGCCGTTCACATCGTTGGATGCCGCGGCGCGCTTCGGTGTCGCCGAAGCGATCGTCGAGCGTTGTCTGCTTCGACGGGGCGACTCGGGCGGCATCCTCAGCGGTGAGTTCCGGCCTGACGGCGTCAGTCGGGAGTGGTGCGATCCCGATGTCCTGCGGAGCTTGCGGCAGCGTTCGCTGGCCGTGCTGCGCAAGGAGATCGAGCCCACGTCGGCCGACGCGCTCGCCCGGTTCCTACCCGACTGGCACGGAGTCGGTGGCGCGGTCATCAGCGGCGGGGTCGACCGGCTCTACGAGATCGTCGGTCAGCTACAGGGTTTCGCGCTCCCTGCGTCGGTGCTCGAACGTGACATCCTTCCGGCTCGCTTGCCTCGGTACACGGCCCGCATGCTCGACGAACTGCTGAGCGCGGGTGAAGTCGTCTGGGTCGGGGCCGGCTCGATCGGTCGTGACGACGGCAAGGTGGCGCTCTACCTCCGGGACCAGGCACCGATGCTCGTGGCCGCGGCACGCGAGGTCGGCCATGCCGATCGGCCGGCCGACCCCGAACACGAACGGGTCAGGGCCACCCTTGCGGCGCGGGGCGCGTGCTTCTTCCGGGAGCTGCAGGGCATGAACGACCTTCGCACGCTCGATGCACTGTGGGATCTGGTGTGGGCGGGTGAGGTCACGAACGACTCGTTCAACGCGGTGCGGGCCCTGGCTCCGGCGAGGCGAGGGTCGAAGTCACCGGGTGCTGCGGCGACGCGGCGCGCCGGTCGGCCCCGGCTCTCGAGCCTCACTG
>JAYUDQ010000328.1:0-5368 GCA_043739745.1 Acidimicrobiia bacterium
GGACTGGACCGACGACCTCAGCGTGCTCCGTCGCTATGCCGGGCGGAACGAGGGCCCCCTCGCCCTCGTCGGCGACTTCAATGGCACACGCTGGCAGCCGGCGTTCGGCTCCTTGCTGCGCTCGGGGCTGCGCGATGCGCACGAAGCCACCGGCCACGGGCTCAGCTACTCGTGGCCGGCGGACCGGTTCCGGCCGTTCGTCCGGCTTGACCATGCGCTCGTCGGTGACGAGCTCTTCCCGACCGCAGTCACGGATCTCCCACTGCCGGGAAGCGACCATAGGGGTTTCGTGGCCACCCTCGAGCTGCGGCCGCGCACGCAGCCGGGTGCGTCCGGTGGCGCGGACCTCCCGGTTTCGACTATCGGGCGATGACTGCCGGATGACGAAGGTTGCCTGCCTGCTGGCACGATCCGGCGATGACCACCGCGTAGCGTGGACCGAATGACCGCTGTCCTCGCCGAAGACGTTGCCTGGGATCTGACCGGGTTGACGGGCACCGCCGATCCCGAGAGCGCACTTGCCATGCTCGATGGTGCGGTTCTCGATGCTGGTGGCCTTCAGGGCACCCGCGGGACCATTGCCGAGCTCAACGCCGAAACGCTGGCCGATCTCCTCCGGCGAGCCGAGCGCATCATCGAGATCGTCGAGCGGGCCACGGGCCGAGCGCACCTCGAGTACTCGACCGACGTCGCTGACCCGAAACGCGGGGCGCTCATGGCCGCGGCGCAGGAGAAGGCGACCGCCGTCATGACGCAGATGATCTTCATCGAGCTCGAGTGGGCCGCGCTCGACGACGCGACCGCGGACGCAAGGATCGGCCATCCGGCACTCGCGTTCTGCGCCCATCACCTGCGCACGTTGCGCCAGGCACGGCCCCATCTCCTGAGCGAGCCGGAGGAGCGAATCCTGGCCGAGAAGTCGATCTCCGGTGCGAGCGCGTGGATGCGGCTCTTCGACGAGCAGCTCGCCGACGTCACGACTGCTGTGGCCGGTGAGGAGAAGCCCATCGGCCTCGAGGCGGCACTGAGCCGCACGTCCAGCCCGGACCGGACAGAACGCGCAGCTGTTGCTGCGGCCATCACGGCCGGCCTCGAACCCGGCCTTCGTACGCGCGCATATATCTACAATACGTTGCTCTCCGACAAGACGGTCGACGATCGTCTGCGCACGTACGACACGTGGGTCTCCGGCCGGAACCTTGCCAATCAGGCCAGCGACGAGTCGGTGAAGGCACTTGTCGACGCGGTCACCGAGCGCAACGACATCCCCCAGCGGTGGTACCGCCTCAAGGCGAAGCTGCTCGGACTCGACAAGCTCGCGTTCTATGACCGCAACGCCGCTCTGCCGGTCGAGGGCGGCGACCCGACGATTCGGTGGGCTGACGCACGCGACACGGTGCTCGACGCCTATCGCTCCTTCTCGCCGGCGATGGCGGACGGGGCACAGCGGTTCTTCGACGAGCGCTGGATCGATGCCCCGATCCGCCCGGCCAAACAGGGCGGCGCGTTCTGTTCCCCGGCCGTTCCGTCAGATCATCCCTACGTGCTGGTGAACTACACGGGCAAGCGTCGGGACGTGCTGACGCTGGCACACGAGCTCGGCCACGGAGTCCATTTCCTGATGGCCGGCAAGCAGAGCATCTACGAGTACGGCATGCCGCTGACGGTGGCCGAGACGGCCTCTGTGTTCGGCGAGACGCTCACCTTCAACCGCCTGCTCGAGAACGAGACCGATGCGCGCCGCCGGCTGGCGCTACTGGCCGAGAACCTCGAGGGTCAGATCGCCACGGTGTTCCGTCAGGTTGCCATGTGGCGCTTCGAGGATGCCTGCCATCGCACTCGCCGCAACGACGGTGAGCTGAGCGTGGCGATGTTCAACGAGCTGTGGCTCCGCACGCAGGGCGAGCTTTTCGGTGGCACGGTTGACACCGCGGGCTACGAGAACTGGTGGAGCTACGTCCATCACTTCATCCATGTCCCCGGGTACGTGTATGCGTACGCCTTCGGCCAGCTGCTCGCACTGTCGGTGTACGAGCGCTCGCTTGCGGGTGGGGCGGCGTTCGTGCCGTCCTACCTTGCGATGCTGTCGGCCGGGGGATCGCGCAGCCCGGAGGCGCTCGCCGGAATGGTCGGGTGTGATCTCGCCGACACCGGGTTCTGGGCGGCGGGCCTCTCCTTGATCGACCGGACCCTGGCCGAGGCTGAGGAGGCCGCGGCAGTGGTGGCGTCGCTGCCTTGAGAACGCCCGCCCGTCGTCTCAGTCCGCTGCTCGGCGGCCTTGCCCTGTCGGTGCTGGCGGTCTTGGCCAGTGCCGTTTCCAGCCCCGCCGTCACCCGCACGGGCGTGCTGCGCTCAGCCGGATCACCCAGTTCAGCGAGGGTTCCGAGCGGACAGAGGCTCGCCATCAAGTTCCGCGACGATCTCCGGGCCCGCGTCCTCAGCGGCCGGCTCGTGACGTCGTCGGTTGACGATCCTCAGGCCGCTGGCGTGCGAGCACTGTTGGATGCCGCTGGCGTCGCCGATGTGCGGCCGCTCTTCTCCTTGCCGGAGCAGTACCTCGACGACCTGCATGCGCGGCTCGAGGAAGCTACCGGCGAGCACCTCGCCAACCAGAACTCCTGGGTCACGATCGAGGTGCCCCGCGCGGTGAACCGCGACGCACTCCTGCGTCTACTGCGTCATCTCCCTGCGGTCGAAACGGCCGAGCCCGTGCCGGAACCCATGCCGCTGCCGAGCCCTTCGCTGGTGAGTTCTCAGGGCTACTTCCTGCCAGGTGCCGCTGGCGGAGTGGACGTCGCAGCCGCCAACGCCGTGCCCGGCGGGCGGGGATCCAACGTGCGGGTCATCGACCTCGAGTACGCCTGGAACACGAGCCACGAGGACCTCGACAGGGCCGGACTTCCGAATGCGCTCATCCCCATGCGCACCTTCGCCGATCCGTTCTACAACCCGTCAGATCCCGTCAGCAGCACCAACCACGGCACCGCCGTTCTCGGTGTCATCGGCGCCGACGACGACAGCCAGGGCGTAACGGGCATCGCCCCGGACGCCGATCTGCGCATGGTCAACACGTACGCCGTGGAGGGCTACGACCCCGCCAATGCGATCGCGTTAGCCCACAAGAACATGTCTGCCGGCGACGTGATGCTGATCGAGCAGCAGGCCTTTGGCCCCAACGGCTGCGGCAGCGATCAGTTCGGGTGTGTGGCACTCGAGTGGTACCAGTCGGTCTACGACGCCATCAGGCTGGCGACGGCCGACGGGATCGTCGTCGTCGAGGCCGCCGGCAACGGCAGTCAGAACCTGGACGGCGCCCCCTACGGCCAACCGTTCCCCGCCGGCCGTGCGGACTCCGGGGCGATCATCGTCGGAGCAGGATCGGTGCCGGGCTGCTCCGCTTCGCCTCGCTCTCGTCTGTGGTTCAGCGACTACGGCACCCGCGTGGACCTGCAGGGCTGGGGCCAGTGCGTTGCGACAACCGGCTATGGCACGCTCTACAACAACGGTGCCAACGCGCTGTACAGCAACTCCTTCAGTGGCACCTCGAGTGCAGCGGCGCTCGTCGCCGCCGTCGCCGCGGTCGTGTCCAGCGTCGCGCAGGAGCAGCAGGTCGGTTTGACACCCGTGCAGCTCCGCCAGCTCCTCGTGGTGACGGGCACTCCGGCGCCGCTCGGCGCGGCCATCGGTCCGCTGCCGGATTTGGGTGCAGCGATGCGGACATTCGTTCCGGTGGCGGTGCTGAACGCGCCGTCGTCGGCAGGACCGCGCAGCATTGTCCAGCTGTCGGCTGTGGGATCGACCGACCCGCAGGGCGGGGCGCTCTCCTATGCCTGGTCCCTCGACGGCGACGGGCTCTTCGACGATGGGACTGCACCAGCAATCAGCGTGCCTGCGCCGTTGGCCCGGGGCAATTGGACGGTGCGGGTCCAAGTGACCGACCCGCACGGGGCGTCAACGATCGCCACGCAGACCGTGTCGGTCGAGATCGTGCGTGACGCCGTCCCGGTCGGGCCGAGTCCCGAGGCGACAGTGCCGATCCGCGAGGCTGCGCCCGATGGCGCTCCGGGCTCGATTCCCGTCAGAGGTCCTGCGCCGGCTGCGTGAGGGGATGGGTGTCAGTTGCGTTGTGGATCGTCCGGAAACGATGCATGGAGCGCTTGATGGCCGTGGTGGCGGCGCAGGACCCGGCCCCAGAGCCCGTCGAGATCGGTGGTGAACGGATCGTCGGGATGGGCATCGACAAGCAGCCAGCCGCCCATCTCGACCTCCGAATCGAGCTGTCCCGGCGCCCATCCTGAATAGCCGGCGAACACCCGTACCAGATCGAGCTCTGGTGAGGGGTCCCGTTCGAGGTCGGTCGTGCCCAGGGCCTCGAGTGAGGCCGACACCGGGGTGAACCCGTCGGGTGCGGTGCCCGGCTTCGGGCGGGCAAGGGCAATCAGCGCACCGGTCTCCACCGGTCCGCCCTGCAACACGGGGGCCGACGCAACGGCTGCCCAGTGGGGCAGGAAGATGCCGAGTTCGAACGGGTGCTGCCGGTTGAGCATCAGTCCGAATGCCCCTTCATCGTTGTGCACGAGGACGAGCACCACGGCGCCCGTGAAGTTCGGGTCGCCCAGGTTCGGTGGCGCGACCAGCAGCCGGTCGGCGTAGGACTCAGGCATCGGAGACAGCGCTACGACTGGGCCGCGACGGGCCGCGTGGGCTGTCGCTGTCGCTGTCACGCAGCGATTCCTTCCAGGACCGGAAACGGGTGTGCACCACCCCGTCAGGCCCGGTACCTGCACCGTCGCCCGCAGCATCGAGCGTGAAGGTGAACCGCCGACCGAGGTTGTCGACGTCGATGGCCATGTACCGCGCGTTGTCGTCGACGGCCGGCCCGGCCCGCCACAACAACCAGCGACCGATACGACGCTTGTAGGTGACCAGGTCATGGCCGAGATCCCGGCCGAGATCCACCAGTTCGGCCGGTGCTTCGAGCCACAAGCTGGCGGGCAGGGTTCGGTCGCGTTGGGGAGTAGGCGGCAACGCGTCGGTATGGAATGCGTCGGTCACGTGGGGCCGCAGCTCCGCCGCCTGGGCCGTGCGAGGTTGGCGTGCAGGCAGGGACGACATCGCCCCAAGCATGCCCGAATGCGCGCCGTCCAGGGGACAGCCCTACAGGATTGCGCCGGTGGTTCTGACGAGCGTTTGCTCGTGGGACGTGGCGGATGGCACGTGAGCAGGTGGTTCGGTTTTGGCGATAACGCTCATCCGCGATGCGGATGAAAAATCTGACCGATCGGTCTAGAAACCTTCATTGCCTGTCTATACAGTACGAACTCGGCCGAAGGAGATTTTTCGGCCCGATGAAACCTAGCGTTCGTTC
>JAYUDQ010000329.1:0-12928 GCA_043739745.1 Acidimicrobiia bacterium
ACCGGAGCGGCGCGCTTCACGACGGGCGCCCCTGCCGTGCCGAGGAGGTCGACGGGTTCGGTCGCCTTGTACTCGATCTTGCGAACAGCCGGCTTGACCGGTTCGGCGCTGCCGTTCGAGGAGGATGAGGCGGCGGCGGCCGGGGCCGACGGCGCATCGGCAACGGTCGTGACTGCGTTCGCCTCAGCGCTCGCAGCGGCAACCGACGCGACCGTTTCTTCGGGCGTCGCAAGCACATCGTGTTCGAGGCAGTTGACGAACTGGCCGAGGATCTTCGCGCTCACGTCGGCGAGGACGCCACGGCCGAACTGCGCGACCTTGCCGGTGATGGTCAGGTCGGTCGAGACCACGACGTCGGTGCCGTCGCCGGCCGCCTTCAGCGTGGCCGTGATGGTGGCCGAGGCGTTGCCCTGGCCCTTGGTGTCGCGGCCCTCGGCCTTGAGGACGGCGATGTGCTTCACGTCGTCCTTCGAGAGGAACGTCGCCTTTCCCTTGTACTGCGCGGTGATGGGGCCGACCTTGATCTTCACGCCGCCCCGGTACTCGTCGCCCTCGATCTCCTCGAGCGCCGCCCCTGGCATGCAGGGTGCAATCGTCTCGATGTCGGTGAGCACGGCCCATGCCCGCTCAACGGGCACGTTGACGTGAAATTCGTTGGTCAGCTCCATGAAAGGAGGTCCTCCGCGGTGTCGATGTCGGCTGGGTTTCCGTCGCACGCTACTTCCAGCACGAGATCGGGCCGTGCGGCCATCAGGGGTCGGGCCCCCTCATCCCCGTCGGTGGCGAGCAGCGGCCAGACCGATCGGGCCAGCCGGACGGGGTTGCGGCGTCGCCCGCCGTACGTGGCCACGACGATTGGCGCGTCCCGATCGGCGAGCGCGACCGCCTGCCAGGCCTCGGCCGGAATGAAGGGCTGGTCGCCGAGGCCGCACACGATGGCGTCGAGACCCCGCTCGCCGGCCCAGGCCACCCCCCGGGCGAGGGAGCCCGCCTGGCCGTCGCTCCATGACGGATTGTGCAACTGCACGACGTCGGGATGCGCGTCGAGGGCGGAAAGCACGACCGCACCGGTGACCACCGCGACCGGACCGATCGCGGCGTCCAGCGCGTTGGCGAGCGCATGCTCGAAGACGGTTCGACCGCGCAACGGCGCGAGCAATTTATGGGCGACGGGTACGCCTCGTGCGTTGGCCGAATCCCGGAACCGACTGCCGCCTCCGGCCGCCAAGAGCACCACCCCGAGGCGCAGGGCCGACGGGCTCACCGGCGGTGGATCGCGCCGGCACCGTCGCGCAGTGACGCAACGGCGCGCCCGGTCCGCAAGGCGATGATCTCCGCGACGATCGAGATGGCGGTTTCCTCAGGTGTCCGTGCCCCGATGTCGATGCCGATGGGCGCCATCACCCGGGCGATCTCGCCCTCGGTCAGACCCGCCTCGCGCAGACGGTCCGAGCGGGTGCCATGGGTCTTGCGACTGCCCATCGCGCCGATGTAGCCGACCTTCGTCGTGACGGCGGCGCGGATCGCCGGCACATCGAACTTGGGATCGTGCGTGAGCACGCATACGACGTCGCTCGGACCGAGGTCACCGCCATGCGCGTGGAGATAGCGATCTGGCCAGTCGTTGACTACTTCGTCGGCAAGTGGGAAGCGCTGCTTGGTGGCGAACACCGGCCGGGCGTCACAGACCGTGACGCGGTAGCCGAGCAGCTTGCCGGCCCGTACGAGTGCGGCGGTGAAGTCGACGGCGCCGAAGATGACCATTCGAGGCGGCGGTGCGAAGCTCTCGATGAAGACGCTGACGCCCTCCTGACGGGCTTCGCCTTGCGGTCCGTAGTGACGCGTGCTCGTGAGGCCGGAGGCGAGCTCGCCCTCGGCGTCACGGGCCACGACGCGGTCGAGTTCGGCGTCGCCGAGCGTGCCGAGCGGTTCGTGGGCCGGCCGCAGAAGGAGCTTCTTGCCGATCGATGCCTCGTCGGCGGAGCGCACCAATGTGGCCAGCGCAACGGGCTGCTCGGCGCGGATCGCGTCGCGGAGGATGGAGTAGAGCTCGAAGGGTTCGGCCATTAGTACGTGTGCTTACCAGTTCAGTTCTTCGATGAAGAGATGGATGGTGCCGCCGCAGGTGAGGCCGACCGCGAACGCATCGTCGTCGCTGTAGCCGAACGTCACCACACCCGGGCCTCGGGCACCCTCCAGCACGCTGAGCGCTTCGACGAGCACTGCGCCCTCCACGCAGCCACCGGACACCGAGCCGGCCACCTCGCCGTCCTCGCTGACGGCCATCGTGGCACCAGGGTCGCGCGGGCCTGACCCCTCGATCTCGACCACCCGGGCCACGGCGACACGCTTGCCCTGCTTGCGCCAGCGCTCGACGTCGTTCAGCACTTCTCGCATGCGGCCACCCTACCGGCCTCTCCACGATGTCGAACCCTCCGCTCCGTGCCGACCCTCCGGACTCACATGCCACGCCGGAATGACCACGCCGGGCGGGCGGCTCAGCCGGCGATGATCGATGCGAGTGTGGTCAGCGAGGCGAGCGAGTGCCCCTCGATGAACTCGTCGACGAACGGCAACGCGGCCGCCATCCCGCGGGCCAGCGGCGCATAACCCGGAGCAGCCTTGAGCGGATTGACCCACACGATCTTGAACGCCACCCGCTGGAGCCGTTCCATCTGCACGCCGAGCACCTCTGGCGCGCCCCGGTCCCACCCGTCGGAGAGGATCACCACGATCGAACCCCGGGCCATTCCCCGCACACCCCACTGGTCGTTGAACGCCCGAAGCCCGTCGCCCAGTCTGGTGCCGCCCGACCAGTCCGTCACCCGTGCCGCAGCCTTGCGCAGCGCGTCATCAGGATCCCGTGATGACAGCTCGCGCGTGACCCGCGTCAGCCGCGTGCCCAACGCGAACGTCTCGACCCGGCCGCGCCCGACGACCGCGGCCTGACAGAACCGCATCAGTGCGCGCGCATACGACTCCATCGAGCCGCTGACGTCGCAGAGCAGCACGATGCGGCGCGGCTTCGTCGACGGGGCCACGAACTCGCGGTGCATGGCCACGCCGTCAGTCCGCAACGCACGTCGCACCGTGCGGCGCAGGTCCGGACGGTTGCTATGCGCGCTTCCCTTCGCAGGCCGCAAGCGGCGACTACGGCGGGGCGAGCCGACGACCCGCATCGCGGCCATCACCTTGCGGGCCTCGGCGAACTCCTCTGCGCTGTAGTCCGCGAAGTCCTTGTCGCGCAGCACCTCCGCCGCGCTGTAGCGCACGGCCAGGGTGTCACCCTGCGGACCATCACCCTCGGAGCTGTCGGCGTCGCCATCGTCAGAATCGAGCGCAAGCGTCACCTGCTGATCGGCAGTCGGTTCGGACGGACGGGCGCGACGCCCGAGCCAGAACATGGCGAACACCCCGTCGTAGACGGCGATGTCTTCCGGGCGGCGCACCATCACCGCGCGGCCGGCCCAATAGACCCCGTTGCGGCTCTCGAGGCCCACCGCGCCGAGCGCCTCCGCGAACGCGGTCACCGTGCCGACGGGAACGGGTAGTCCAGCCCGCCGGAGCAGCACGGCAAAGGCGACGGCCATCCGCTCGGGGCTGGTGATCGGGCCGTCCACCAACGCACCGCGGCCGGGCACCACATCCATCCGATCGCCGGCCGAGCCCGACTCGTTGATGAGCGCCAGCACCTCGTTCATCGTGAGGGCGGGAGAGCGGGGCACCCCGGACAGGGCGGGTTCTGCCATGACGCGTCGCTACGCGTTCCGGGTGACCGCGGCGCGGACGAGCTCCGACACGTCGGACTGCTTCACCCGCTCGGCGTCTTCGCGATACTTGAGAACAGTTCCCAACGTGGTCGCGATGCTGTGCTCGTCGAGCGCCGTCCGGCCGAGCGCGGCCAGCGCCAGCGCCCAGTCGATCGTCTCGGCCACACCAGGCGGCTTGAACAGCTCCATGCCCCGCATCCGCTCGACCGCGGCCGCGACCTGACGGGCCAGCGCCTCGCTCACATGGGGAGCCCGCAGCCGGACGATCTCGACCTCACGCTCGAACCCCGGATGCTCGACCCAGTGATAGAGGCATCGGCGTTTCAACGCGTCGTGAACGTCGCGGGTGCGGTTCGAGGTGAGGATGACAAGAGGTGGCGTCTCCGCCTTGAACGTGCCGAGCTCGGGAATGGTGATTGCGAAGTCGGACAGGACCTCGAGGAGGAAGGCCTCGAACTCGTCGTCGGCCCGGTCGACCTCGTCGATGAGCAGCACCGGCGGTGGTCCGTCGCCGTGCGCGATGGCCCGCAGCAGAGGGCGACGTACGAGAAATCGCTCTGCGTACAGATCATTCTCCGCGGCATTTGCCGCGGCCAGCCCGCCGCCCACTTCAGCCGCCCGCAGGTGCAACAGCTGACGGCTGTAGTCCCACTCGTAGACGGCCTGCGAGGCGTCGATGCCCTCGTAGCACTGCAGCCGTAGGAGCTCCCCTCCGGTCCAGCGGCTCAACACCTTGGCCACCTCGGTCTTGCCGACGCCGGCCTCGCCTTCCAGCAGCAGCGGTCGGCGCAGAGCGATGGCGAGGAAGATCACCGTTGCAAGGCCCTCGTCGGCCAGGTAGCCGTGGGCGCCCAGCGCAGCGCGGACCTCGTCGACGGACGCTGCACCCGGCGTGGGCGGAGCGGCGGATTGGGGGGAGGGAGCGGCGGCGGGCACGGGGGGTCATCGTAGAGGCCGTCCCACGACAACCGACACCCACAGGCGCTCGGCCGAACTGGGATGCGGCCGGACCGAGCCGTTACGGTCGGGGCATGGCACGTCTCCGATTCGGCGCTTTCCTCGCGCCCCACCATCCCCTCGGCGAGCATCCGATGCTCCAGCTCCGGCGCGACCTCGACCTCGCGGCCCACCTCGACAAGCTCGGCTACGACGAGTTCTGGGTCGGTGAGCACCACTCCACGGGCTGGGAGATGATCGCCAGCCCTGAGCTGTTCCTGGCCGCGGCCGGCGAACGAACGCACCGCATCATGCTCGGCACCGGCGTCGTGTCGCTGCCCTACCACCACCCCTTCAACGTCGCCCAGCGCATCGTGCAACTCGACCACATGACCGGCGGTCGCGTGATCTTCGGTACCGGCCCCGGCGCTCTCCCCAGCGACGCCAAGGCCCTGCGCATCGAGCCGATCCGCCAGCGCGACATGCAGGACGAGGCGCTCGGCGTGATCATCCGGCTCATGCGGGGCGAACGGGTCACGCACGAGTCCGACTGGTTCACCCTCGACGAGGCCGCGCTGCAGATACTCCCCTACCAGGAGAACATGCAGATGGCGACGGCATCGTCGCTGTCGCCGTCGGGAATGAAGCTGGCAGGAAAGTACGGCATCGGTGTGATCTCGATCGCCTCCAACTCGACCGAGGGCCTGCAGGCACTGCCAACCCAGTGGGCGTTCGCAGAGGACGCGGCCAAGGAGCATGGGCAGGTCGCCGACCGGAAGCAGTGGCGGGTGCTGATGTCGTTCCACCTCGCCGAATCGAAGGATCGGGCGAAGAAGGAAGCAGTTGACGGTTTGCATCGCTGGCACAATGAGTACAACGTCAAGGTGCTCGGCCGGCCGGGATCGAACCATGTCGAAGACAAGTGGGCGCTGCTTGACGCCACCGATGCGGCCGGCGGGAGCGGCACCGGCACTGCGGTGATCGGCACACCTGATGAGATGGTCGCCGCACTCCGCCGGCTGCGCGAGTCGACCGGCGGGTTCGGCACGATGATCGGCTTCGTGCACGACTGGGCCGACCGTGAGGCCACGTTCCGGAGCTGGGAGCTCTTCGCCCGCTACGTCGTCCCCGAGATCAACGGCTACACGAAGCCCATGCAGGCTTCGGCCGACTACGTCGAGATGCACAAGGCCGCCCTCATGAAGAGCGCGGGCGCCGCAATCGTTGCCCAGATCAAGCGCGACCCGAAAGCGTCCGAAGCATTCGGCGTGACGCTGGCACAGCGCTCGCAGATGGGCGCCGGGTCGTCGGCCGCGGCTGGCGCCGCACTGGGGGCGAAGCAGGAAGACCTGTAGCTCGTCGATGCGCCGGGGAACCAGGTGTCCGGTTCCCTACGTCAAAGCAGCCGTACGATCCGAGCGCTGCACTCCGCGGCGCGAGCAACGGGAGACCCACGGTGCACACACGCCTGACCTGTCACACCCGCGCCGCTCGACTCGGGGCATCGCTCGCAGTCGTGCTCGCAGCTGCCATGGCTGCGCCGATGGTGGCGGCACCGGTGTACGCGTCGCCATCCCTGCAGGCCGATCCGGCGAGGGCAAATCCGTACGCTTCGTTGCGGGCACCGAAGAGCGACGGTCACCTGCACGTCGTGCTGGCCTCGCCCAAGGGACAGCTACGCACGACCGGACAGGCCTCCGAGCTGCGGTGGGTGTTCGACCGCCCGGTCATCGCGCTCAGTGCAATCGATCAGCGCGCAGACGATCCGGCAACGTACGTGCGCATACGACCCGCCGTCAGCGGCGCATTCCGATGGGCGTCGACCCGCGTGCTCGTGTTCACACCGGCCACGACACTCCCCCGTTCGACCCGATTCACCGTCACGCTCTCGGCCGTCAAAGCACTCGACGGGACGACGCTGGCCGCTCCGATCGAGTCGTCGTTCGACACGCCACGCGTCCAGTGCAGCCAATACCGGCCCGATACGGGCTGGCAAGCCGGACTGGCCAGCGGCTCGATCCTCGTCACCTGCGATCAGCCCGTTGCCGGCGCCGACTTGGCCGCGCACGCCACGTTCGCGTTCCAGCACAACGTCGACGACCTCGCCACCTACCGGCCGACGAGCGCCGAGCTGACCCTCATGCGCGTGGCCAACCCGAAGGGTGCCGCGCTGCTCGAGCAGCGGCTTCGAGAGTTGGCCGATTCCAGGATCGTCGAACGACCCGCCGTCCTCGTCCGATCGGGTGCCTGCCCCGACAGCCGCCCCCGTCGTACCTGCCACTGGCTCTCGGCGAAAGGCCGCGGCGACGCAGCAACGGCCGATCTACCCCTCGATGCCGACGTGCAGCTGCGCTTCCGCGACGGCATCACGAGCACGAGCGGGCCGCTCACCAGCCTCGCGATTCCCGCAATTGCGAGCCGCACACCGCCAGTGCTGCTGGCCTCCGTCAGCTGCCGGACGGATTGCGACCCGGAAGGCGGAATCGGCCTGAGCGTCCGGAGCGATGTCGACCCCAAACGGTTCGACGGGAAGATCACCGTTCGCGCCCTCGATAGCAGTGGAACGCCGGGCCGCGCCGTGACCTACCAGAAGGGTCGCGACGCGTTCGACTCGCCGTTGTCGTTGGGCTGGGCCAAGCTCGAACCGACCACCGCCTATCGCATCGAGATCGACCCCACCGTCGAGGATGCGAACGGCCGACAGCTCGGGTACCGGTTCATCACCACGGTCACCACCGGCCATCGGCGCGCATACATCTCGCTCCCGTCCGGCGAGTTCGTCAACCCGGCCACAGCCGAGCGGATCACCATCCCGATCCGCAACGTCACGGGGGTCGACCGCGTCGTACGTGCACTTACGGTCGACGACGTCCGATCTGTTCTGGTCGGGCTGCAGTCTTCGAAGCCCGAAGACGCGCTCGGACTGAGCCGGGACTCGACGCCCGTCGCGCTGCCCGACGCACTCGACACCGTGACGACGCTCGACATCCCGCTCGCTGCCGGCGGGCCGGGCACCTACCTGGTAGCGGTCCGAGCGACCGCCTTCGCCCCGAAGAGCACCTACGGCACGACGTTCGCCTGGCAGATCGCGGTCGTCCAGCAGGGCGACCGCGGCGTCACGATCAAGCGCTCGCCGACCGATGTGCTCGTGGCCATCAGCTCGCTCACGACGGGAAAGGCCATCGCCGGGGGCGACGGCGGTGACCGCGTCGACCTCGCCGTCGTCGAGCCGGGTGGATCCATCGCCACGCCGTACTGGAGCGGCACGACCGTGGCCGACGGGTTCGCGAAGGCACCGGCCCCGACGTGTGAGTCGTGCGAGGTGATCGCCATGGTCAGGTCTGCGAACGGCGCGCAGCTCGCCTACGGACGCACGTCGTGGGTTGTCGGCGGAGGGCCGTCCCCGTTCGAAGGCGGCGTGCGCCCGGTATCCGTGCCGTCCGACGGGGGTGTTGCCGTTCCCGCGCCGAGTGAGAACACGGCATCGCCGACCGTCCCCACCCTGCCCCTCGGCCGCCGGTGGATCGGCGCGCTCTTCACCGACCGGGGCGTCTACAAGGCGGGCGAAGAGGTCCACGCACGCGGTCGGCTCCGCATCGAGCAGCCCCGCGGCCTCGACCTCCCCGCACGCGAACTCCTGCCCAAAGTCGGCGTCATCGTCACCGACGACTCGGGCGCGACGGTGTGGACCGGCACGTCCGACGTCGACACCCGCGGTGGCTTCGACGCCGTCTTCACCCTCTCCGCGACCGCCCGCCAGGGCAGCTACATCGTCTCCGCCCTCGGCGGCATCGCGACAACGAGCTTCCTCAGCACGACGTACCGGAGGCCCGACTTCAAGGTCGATGTCGCCATCGATCAGCCCACATACGTTCCCGGCGCCACGATCACCGGCTCGTCCGCCGGGACCTACCTGTTCGGTGCGGCGATGAGCGGACTTTCAGCGAAGTGGGTCGCAACGGCGAGCGCGACCTCCGTCGATCCGACCGACAAGCATCCCGAGCTCGGCCTCAACGGCTACAACTGGTCATACGTGTGCATATGGTACGCCGGATGCACCGATGCCACGTTGAACGGCCAGATCGGAACGCTCGATGCAACACTCGACGCCGACGGCAAGCAGGCCGTGAAGGTCGACGTGCCAGTCAATCCGCAGCGTCACCTACCCGTCAACGTCACGGTCGAGGGCATCGTCACGAACGTCGACCGCCAGGTCATCGCCAACCGCGCCACAACGCTCGTCCAGGTCGGCGAGCACTACCTCGGCATCAAGCGGACGGACTACTTCGGCACGGTCGGCGCGCCGTTGCGGGCACAGGTAGCTGCAGTCACCACCGGCGGGAAGTTGAAGCCCGGCGTCGCCATCAAGGCGACGCTGCTGCGCTGGGACTGGGCGGCCAACCGCGCCAGCAGCGACGCCGCACCGACCAGCACGATGGTTGCCACCGTGGAATTGCAGTCGGGCATCGCACCCATGCCGGTCGCGCTCAGTCCTGACAGACCGGGGACCTACGAACTGCGCATCGAGTCGACCGACAGCCGCGGCAACCACATCGAGGCAGGCACGACCGCCTACGTCCTGGGCGAGGGCGCGACATTTGGCCCTAGCAGTGACAATTCCCTCGAACTCGTGGCATCGGCCGACACCTACGCCGTCGGCGAGACGGCCGATGTCCTCGTGAAGACGCCGTGGACGACGGCCGAAGGCATCCTCACGATCGAGCGCGACGATGTGCTCTCGTACACACGGTTCTCGGTCACCGGCGGCGCTGCGGCGCTGCACGTCCCGATCACGGCCGACGCGGTGCCGAACATCTATGCCTCCGTGGTCCTGTTCCGCACTGCACCGGCCGTTCCCCGCTCCGACAGCCAACCGGCCCGCGCCGCACATCCGGAGGTGCAGTCCAGGTCTGTCTCGCTACGAGTGCCTCCGGTGACGCGGCAGCTCGGTGTGCAGGTGAGCGCCGACCAGACGACGTACCGTCCCGGTTCGGCCGCCACTGCCAACCTCCGCATCACCGACGCCGCTGGGGCACCTGCCCCGGGCAGCGTCACGCTCTGGACTGTCGACGAAGGTGTGCTGCGCCTCACCGGCTACGAGCTCCCCGACCTCCTTGCGTCTCTCTGGCCCGAGCGGCCCGACCGGGTGCTGACCGCCGACGGCCGGACGCGGGCGCAAGTGCTCGACGCCGTCACGGACGAGAAGTTCGAGAGCAAGAACGCGGCCAAGCGAGCTGCTGACGGTGGGGGCGCGAGTGCCGAAAGCGTTGCCGCAAGCACTGCGGCACCTGCACCTCTCGTCCGTGATGCCAACGGCATTGCTCAGAACGGCGAACAGGTCACCCTGCGCACCGACTTCAGAGTGCTCGCCACCTGGCAGGGCGCTGTCGATGTCGGCACCGACGGCCGGGCCTCGGTGCCGATCAAACTCCCGCAATCACTCACCAGCTACCGGATCCTGGCCGTGGCCGACAGCGGTGGCGACCGGTTCGGCGGCGGGTCCACGGTTGTCGAGATCCGTCAGCCGTTCATGGTGCAGCCAGCACTCCCGCGCTTCGTCGCTGTCGGCGACACGTTCGAGGCGGGTGCCGTGTTGCAGAACCAGAGCGGCAAGGTTGGCTCGGCGTCGCTCACCCTCGACCTGCCCGCCGGCTCGCCGCTCGTCATCGACGGTCCCGCCACCCAGACCGTCACCCTCGCTCCGGGGCCGACCGAGATCCGATTCCATCTGCGCGCAGACCATCTCGGAAGCGCCGATGGCGTTCTGAAGGGAACGCTGTCCGGAGGCGGGACCGGCCGCAACGAGAGCGATGCCGTGCAGGTGTCGATTCCCGTTCTCGTCACCCACCGCCTCGAAACGGTCGCCGCTGCCGGGCAGGTGAAGGCCACACCGGACGGCAAGGCCGGCGGCTCCGGCATCGGCCAAGAGGTCGAGCAGATCACGCTGCCCACCGCCGTCGTTCCCGATCAGGGAGGTCTCGAGATCACCGCCGCGACCAGCGCCCTCGTCGGCCTGCAGAATGGCGTCGACTACCTCGTCGAGTATCCGTACGGCTGCTTGGAACAACGATCGAGCAGGCTGCGGGCGCTCATCATGCTGCGCGATCTGCGTGACCAGTTCCCGCTGCCGTCGCTGGCCGGCGAGCGCTTCGATCAGGCCATCGCGGCCGAGATGAGCCGCATCCGCAACTACCTCACCCCCGACGGCGGGCTCGCCTACTGGGAGGGCAGCGACTACGCAGATGTGTATCTGTCTGCGCGCGTATTGCTGCTGCTGCTCGATGCGCGCGACCTCGGCGTTGCCGTTCCCACCGATGTCGTCGACCGGGTGACCGTGTACCTCCAAGGCATCGTGGAGCGGGTGAAGTCGGCGAGCCTTCGCCGACCGTTGCGTGACATCGACGGTGTCTGGCCGAACCGTGCCTACGTGCTGTACGCACTCGCCCGGTCCGGCAAGCCCGACACCGACCTCATGGGCAAGCTGTGGAGTCGCCGGACCGAGATGCCTGTGCTCGAACAGATCAATCTGCTGAACGCGATGGTGCTCGGCAACATGAAGGGCATCCGGGCCAACCAGCTCTACGGAGAGCTGCTCAGCTCCGTGCGGGTCGAGGCCGACCAGGCGTTCCTCCAGGACGATCAGTCCCACGATTCGTGGGACAAGTTCGTCTGTCCATGCGCGTCCTACCTCTACGCAGCCGACACACACAACACCGCGGAGTTGCTCTCCCTGCTCGTGAAGGCCGATCCCGCGAACCCGCTTGCGCCGCAGATGGCCCGCTGGTTGCTGGCCCAGCGCGACAAGCAGGGCCGATGGACCAACACGCTGGAGAACGGCTACGCCCTTACCGCTCTCGTGAACTACTACCGGGCCGCCGAATCGACCGTGCCGAACCTCCGAGCCGAGGTCCTGCTCGGTAGTACGCGTGCCTACGATCAGGTCTTCTCCGGGCGCTCGCTGGCGGCGCAAGCCGCGGCCGTCCCGATGCCGCAGCTCGCAGCCACGCTGGCCGCGCAAGGCGGGAGCGTGCCGCTGACCGTGAAGGCCACCGGCACGGGCACGCTGTTCTGGACCGCGCGCCTCCGATACGAGCCGGACACGAAAGCGTTGAAAGCCCTCGATGCCGGCTTCTCCGTCCAGCGCACCTATCTGCCGTACACGGGTGGTACAGCCGCGACGACGTTCGGGGCCGGCGACCTGGTGCGGGTACAGCTCACGGTCCGCACCGAACAAGCGCGACGCAACGTCGTCGTCGACGACCCGATCCCTGCCGGTCTCGAGCCGCTCGACGCCCGCCTCACGTCGACCGCCCGCACCGAGATCGCGGGCGGCGCAGCGACCTCGGACGCAACGTGGTCAGGGATCGACCATGTGGAAATACGCGACGAGCGCGTGCTGCTGTTCGCGACCGGCCTCGAACCCGGGACGTTCACCTACACGTATGTGGCGCGGGCCACCGCCCCCGGCACGTTCATCGCCGCGCCGACACAGGCCGAGGAGATGTACCGGCCGGAGATCTTCGGTCGCAGCGCCACCGCGACCATGGTCATCACCCCGCCGCGGTGAGGTCTCAGGTGTCAGCCGACCGCCCCGCTTCGAAGGAAGCAAATCGCACTCAATCACCTGACCAGGTCCAATGGACTTGACTTCGGTGAGAACGAGGCGAAGCGGGGCGGTTCGCTGACACCCAGCCTCTCAGCCCAACGCGTAGACCGCGCCAGCCCGCGTGCCGACGTAGATCCGCCCGTTCCAGACCGCCGGTGTCGATTCGATGCAGCCACCGTCGATGCGGACATCCCAGAGCGCCGGTGGCGGCGTCCCGTTCGCGACATCGGCGGCAAGGTCGTATGCGTGCAGACGACCATCGCATGCGCCGACCAGGAGTACGTCGTCGATGACGACCGGCGACGACCAGAGGTGGGGCACGAGGTGGAAGGTCCAACGGATGGTGCCATCGGCGCGGTCGAGGCCGAGGACATCCCGTCGTCGGTCACCACGATCACAAGATCCCCGGCGAGGGCGGGTGTGGCCCACACCCCGCTCGGCGCGGTCGAGCGGGCGGGGATGCTCCACACAATCGGGTCGTCGGGCTTCGACGGGTCGAGCTTCATGATCTGCCCGACCTCCTTCGACCGCGCGTTGTCCCGCTCGAACTCGGATGCCACGTACAGCATTCCGTCCTCGTCGATCACGACCGACGCAGTTCGGGGCATCGGCCCCG
>JAYUDQ010000330.1:0-1964 GCA_043739745.1 Acidimicrobiia bacterium
CACCCTCTGGGTCCGCTCCATCTCGCCGACCTCATCGGCCTCGACACGACCATGGCCGTGGCCGATTCGCTCTACGCCGAGTTCAAGGAGCCGCTCTACGCTGCCCCGCCACTGTTGGCCCGCATGGTCGAGGCCGGGCTGCTCGGCCGCAAGACCGGGCGCGGCTTCTACCTCTACAAGGGCTGACCCGTCGGCGCTGGGGTTGTTCTGGGCGCGGCACAGCCAGGCACGCCCTCAACTTGCACGCTGCGCGCGCCGATGGAACAGACCGGAAGGCACACCGGTGCCGACCGACCTCATCGTGCTCACGACTCCCGCCACCTCCGCCGCAGTGCCCACCTCCGATCGGGCCGCGGGCGGCATGCAGGCCTTCTTCCGGGCCACCCGGCTGATCTCGATCGTCCTCGTCGCCGTCTCCGCAGTGGTCGCGTTCGCCCCGCACAACCATGCCGACCGAGCTGAAGCCGCCACGACCACGCCGCCCGTCAGTGCACCCGCAGCCGCGCCGACAACAGCCGCACCAGCGGCCACCGCGCCCGAGATCACCGACGGTGCCGGCCTCGTCGCCGCCATCAACGCCGTCCGTTCCGCCAAGGGCCTGGCGGTGCTCCAGTCCGACCCCGTGCTTGATTCGGGGGCTCAGCAGTGGGCCGACGCGATGGCAACGCAGGATTCGGTGAGCCATGATCCGCAGCTCACCGCGGCGTACAGCGATGACTGGAAGCGCATGGGCGAGACCGTCTCGACCGGCATGACCATCGGCGAGCTCCACGCCGCCAGCCTGCGCACGGCAGCGGCGACGATCCTCGACCCGACGGCCACGCTCATCGGCGTCGGCATCGCCTTGAAGCCCGGCGGCGGGGTGTTCCTCGTCGAGCGCACCGTCGGCTGACGGCTCTGCGGACGGTCTTCGGCCACCGCTCGACGGTGTTGACCAGCCGTTCATCGAGAGTTCTTTTCAAAACGTAAAGCGCCATTTACCCTTGCATCTCATGGCTGTCGTCGTTCCACGCGATCTCTCGGGTGTTCTCACCGCACTCCAGGACGAACCCGAGGCCCACTTGCTTGCCGGCGGCACCGATCTCATGGTCGAGGTGAACTTCGGGCACCGCAGGCCACCCGCAGTCGTCTGCCTCCGAAACGTCCGCGAGCTGCGCGAGCGCACCCGGACCGACTCGCAGCTCCGGCTTGGGTCCGGGGTCACCTACACCGACCTGGCCGCTCCCGACGTCGCCGCAGACCTTCCCGCCCTCACCGCCGCAGCGCGGACCGTCGGGTCCCCGCAGATCCGCAACGCCGGGACGCTGGGCGGCAACGTCGGCACCGGCTCGCCGGCCGGCGACACACTGCCCGTGCTGGCCGCGCTCGACGCAGTCATCGAGTTGGTCGACGTGCGCGGGGCCGAACGATCCGTGCCGTGGCGCGAGTTCTTCCTCGCCCCGAAGCGAACCGCCCGCCGCGCCGACGAAGTCATCAGCGGGGTGACGATCCCACTCGTCGAGAGCCGGCAGGACTATTTGAAGGTCGGCACCCGCAACGCGATGGTGATCTCCGTTGCCGGTCTTGCACTGGTCGTGGACATCACCAACCGGCGGGTTCGCTGCGCGCTCGGTTCGGTTGGACCGGTTCCCCTCCGGGCCACGGCGGCTGAGGACTGGGTGCAGGCGCAGGTCGACTGGGATGCGGTCCGCATCGATGATCCGCGCACATATGAAACCTTCGCGACCATGGTTGCGGAGGCGGCACGGCCGATCGACGACCATCGATCAACCGCTGACTACCGACGCCATGCGGTGAAGGTCATGGCCCAGCGGTCGCTCATGCGGCTGCTCTAAAGACAAGACGAACGACCACGCGAATGCCATCCGACCTCCCATCCGAATCCGTCACGTACGCGCTGCACGTCAATGGTGCCACCCACGCCATTGCCGATGCATGGCTCGGCGAAAGCCTGCTCTGGGTGC
>JAYUDQ010000331.1:0-5336 GCA_043739745.1 Acidimicrobiia bacterium
GCCGCACTCGTCGCGCTCGTTGCTGCGTCGGCCACGTACCGGCCTTCGCCATGCGCGACCGGGCAGGCGATCGGCTCGGCGATGCCGGCCGTCCACGCGCAGTCGTTCGCCGTCCGCTCGAGTTCCACCCAACGACACGTGAACGAGCCGTTCGCATTGTGGGCCAGCGAGCCCGGGAGCACGCCGGCGCGGACGAGCGTCTGGAAGCCGTTGCAGATGCCGAGCACGAGTTTGCCGTCGGCGACAAAGGCGGTGAGCTCGTCGGCGAGGTAGGCGTGGACGTCGTTGGCCCATACGGTCCCGGCTCCGAGCGAGTCGGCGTGCGAGAAGCCGCCGGCGAGCACGAGGATCTGTGCGTCTCGTATGCGCGCAGATGACTGCCGCAAGGCCTGCATCGAGTGGCGTTCGGTCCGCGCACCGGCGCGCTCAAGTGCCTCGGCAACGTCGCGGTCGCGGTTCGTCCCTGGGGCAGCGACGATGACGGCCAATGGCTCGCTCATCGGGCCGCCCTCCGCATCGATCCGCGCACTTCGCCCCCGCGGCCCGCGCACCTCGCCCAGAAACGGCACCGGAACGCGCAGTTTGGGCCGAGGTGCGCGGGCATATGGGTCGAGGTGCGCGGACCGAGTTGCGAAACGGTCGACCGCATCACGCGCGCCCTTGCCACGAGGCGAGCAGATCAGCCATTGGAACGCCGAGCACCTCAGGCGAATCGGGGCCGGTGACGGTTCCGATCACGACGGCATCGTCGGCCGGGAAGCGGGCCAGCACACTGCCGACGTGCTCGGGCGCGACCTCCAGCACGAAGCGGGCCGACGACTCCGAGAACAGCGCCACAGTCTCATCGGCGTGCACGCTCGGCAAGCCGCTGAGCGCGACCCCAAGCCGCCCGCCGATCGCCATCTCCGCAAGTGCCACGGCCAACCCGCCCTCGCTGATGTCATGCGCGCTTACGATAAGGCCGTTTCGGATCAGCGAGTGCAGGGCCCGGAAGCGATCCGGCGCGCCGAGGTCGACCTGGGGGACGGAACCGGGTCCGTCGATGCGGAGCACGGCGTCGAGGTGCGAGCCGCGCAGTTCGTCGCGCGTGCGGCCGACCATGACGAGCACGTCGCCCGGCGCAAAGAGGTCGGACGAGCAGCGCCGGTCGACGTCGGGAACAACGCCGAAGGCGGTGATCACGAGCGTCGGCGGCACTGCGTGGCGGGTCCCGTCGGGGCCGAGGTACTCGTTGTTGAGCGAGTCCTTGCCCGATACGAACGGCGCGCCGTGGCGGGTGGCGGCAGCGCAGCAGCCCTCGACCGCATCGACCAGCTGACCGAGCGTCGAAGGTCGGCGCGGGTCGCCCCAGGAGAAGTTGTCGAGCAGGCAGATCCGGTCGGGATCGGCGCCGGCGGCGACGACGTTGCGGATGGCTTCGTCGATGACCGCTTCGGCCATGGCCCGCGAGTCGATGTCGCCGTAGCGGACGTTCACGCCGATCCCGATGGCGAGGCCCGCGTTCGACGATGCCGATGGGCGCACGATCGCCGCGTCGGCCGGTCCGTCATCGGCTGCACCGGTATACGGGCGACCGACCGTGCGGCCGAGGATCTCGTGGTCGTAACCGCGGACGACGGCCTCGTTCGAGCGGATCGACGGATGGGCCAGAAGCGCGAGCAGTGCGTCTCGAACCGAAGGAAGTATGCGCGCAGATGAAGGCGGAATGACCACCGGCGGTGCCGCCACCAAGTGCCGCTGCGGGCGTCCGTCATGGAGGAACGCGGCTGGTAGGTCCACGATGGTCGTACCGTCGGCCCTGACGACGAGCCGGCCGTCGGAACGGAACGAGCCGAGGTCGCACCACTCCACGCCGTGCGCATCGGCGAGCGCGCCCAGAGCCCCAACACGCGAAGGCGCGACCGCGACCACCATCCGCTCCTGCGCTTCGGACAGCCACGCCTCCCAGGGCGCGAGTCCGGGGTACTTCCGGGGTGCGCGGTCGAGGTTCACGTCGGCACCGAGCACTTCGGCCATCTCGCCGATGGCGGACGAGAAGCCGCCTGCCCCGCAGTCCGTTATGGCCGAGTAGAGGTCGGCCGCGAACGCCTCGTCGATGAGGTCGATGAGCAGCCGTTCGGTGACGGGGTCGCCGATCTGCACACTGGCACCGGCCACGTCGCCGGTGGTTGCATCCATGGTCATCGACGAGAATGTGGCACCCCGGATGCCATCGCGGCCGGTGCGTCCGCCGAGGGCGATGATACGGTCGCCGGCCGAGGAGCCGACAACCTCACGTCCGCTCGCCCGCGTGCCGACACAGCCGGCGAACACGAGCGGATTGGCGGTGAATCCGGGGTCGTGGACGATGGCACCGGCGACGGTCGGTAGGCCGATCTTGTTGCCGTAGTCGGCGATGCCGGCGATCACGCCGTCACGGATCCGCACCGGGTGCAGCACACCCTCGGGCAGGTCGTCGGGGGCCACGTCCGTAGGGCCGAAGCACAGCACGTCGGTGACGGCGATGGGCCGGGCCGACACGCCGAGCACGTCACGGATCACGCCGCCGACGCCGGTGTTGGCCCCGCCGAACGGCTCGACTGCAGACGGGTGATTGTGGGTCTCGGCCTTCACCGCAAGGTCGAGGCTGTCGTCGAAGGCCACGATGCCGGCGTTGCCGACGAACGCGGAACGCACCCACGGCGCGGCAATGGCGTCGGTGCATTCGCGCAGCTGGCGCATGAGGGGTACGACCGTGCGCCCGTCGGTCCAGGTGATCGCGGCCCGGAACGTCGTGTGGGCGCAGTGCTCACTCCACGTCTGCGCGATCGTCTCGAGCTCCGCGTCGGTCGGTTCGCGGCCCTCCTCGGCGAACCAGCCCTGCACGGCCAGCATCTGGTCGAGGTCGAGTGCGAGGCCGCGGGAACCGGACAGCTTGATGAGGCCTTCGGCATCCAGGTCGGTGATATGGATTCGCTCGACCTCGACGAGATCTGCTTTGCCCTCGGCGAAGCCGGGCATGACCGTCCCGAAGGCGAAGCCGGGCATGACCGTCCCGAAGGTGAAGCGCTCGATGACGGGGTTGGCCAGCAGGCGGCGCACGAGGCGCTCGGCGTCACGTCGTTCGGACACGCCCTCAAACATGTACCGCACGCCCGATGCGGCCCGGATTGTCGTGCCCTGCGTCGCCGCGACATGCACGAGTGCGTCCCCGATCGGATCGGTGACGCCGGGCAGCAATGCCTTCTCGACGACCCAGCTTCCGGGTTCAGCACTCTGTTCGCGAACGGTTGGCGGATCGTCGAACCTTCCGGACTGGATGGCCGGATCGAGGACGGACACGGGGTCGAACTCCCCGTCGAGGCCGTCGAGCCCGTCGATGAACCACAGGTCGGCGACCTCGATGCCGCTGACAGGCACGCCGAGGGCGGCTGCACTGCGCAGGAGGGCTGCGGAGCGGGGATCGTCGCCGACGGCTCGCACGACGAAGCACCGGGCAGCCACGGGGAGACCTTACTCAGCGAAACCCTTTACGTTCTGTTCGACCGGTCGCTCAACGAGGTGCCGATCGTCACCTGCAAACCCGGTCGTAGACTTGCGAGCCATGAGCGACGCCGCACTCCGTGATACGCCGCACTACCTCACCGAAGCCGAGTACGTGACGCTCGAGAAGGCCAGTCCCATCCGCCACGAGTTCGTCGACGGCGCGATGTATGCGATGACCGGGACGTCGAAGCGGCACAACCTCGTGACGCGTCGTTTCACGAGACGAATGGAGGACGCTGCCGAAGGCACCGGCTGTCGCGTCTGGCAGGAGAGCATCCGCCTGCGAGCCTCCTCCCAGCGGCACTACTACCCCGACGTGTTGGTGGCCTGCGGTGACGAGCCCGAGAACGACACGGCGTACATCGAGGAGGAGCCCTGCCTCATCGTGGAAGTGCTCAGCCCGTCGACCACGGCGACCGACCGGCGGGAGAAGCGCATCGCCTACTGCTCGCTGCCGACGCTACGGCACTACCTCGTGGTCGACTCCGGGAAGGACGTGATCGAACACCACCGTCGCATCGACGAGGAGACGTTCGACCTCCTCATGCATACGCCCGGCGACATGATCGAGCTGGAGTGCCCGCCCGGCGCGATGGTCGACGTGGCCTGGCTGCTGGCCCGCTGAAGCCGGGAATCCGCGACCCGGCGTCCGTCAGCGGAACTCGTCGAGCAGGCGGAGCACGTCCAGCACGCTGGTTATCGCAGCCAACGGCGACGGGTCGGACACGTGCTCGCTGACATCGCAGCGCACCATGTTGCGGACGTCGTGGAGTCGCAGTAGCGAGTCGTCATGGCCGAAGAAGGCCGCAACGGCAGCCCCGATCTGTGGGTGACCGTCTGCAGCGAGATCAGCCGGCAAGCGGGCGAGGACGACCGCAGCCATCTGGTCGATCCCGTTCGTCAGCACTTGTTCGAGCGCGTCGCGGTCTCGGGCCAGCTGCGAACGAGACGAATCCGGACAGCCAAGCAGCAGGACGCGGGTGATAGCGCTGGTGATCTGGATGCCGGCGCGGTCGGCGATCGCCTGCGCCCGTCGGAGATGGTGCTCGGCCGTGGCCGGATCCGACTGCGTGAGGGCCACACCGCACGTATAGGCGGCAAGCTGATCGGCCCACGGGACGCCGATCTCCCGGGCGAGCCGAGCCGAGGCCTCGCCGTGTTCCCACGCCGCTTCGGGATGTGTGCGTGCGCCGCGCTGCGCCAGCGTGCTGCGTGCCGCGAGCTCGAGAAACTTGTCGCCCCGAGCACGGGCGATGGAAAGCGCATGCTCGTCCGCTGCGTCATCCGCACCGATGATCGCGAGTCCGTGGCGAGCCCACCCGTCACCACTCGTCCCGGCGGCAACGTCGACGATGCGTCCTGCCAATGACCTTGCCTCGTCAATCTGCCCGCTCAAGGCCAGAAGGAACGACGCGTCTCCAGCAACTCGTGGGAACAGCGGCTCGGAATCAGCTCCCCGCACGACGATTGCGGCCGCCGCCCACCGCCTCGCCTCAGAGCGGCCGATGAGCGACAGCGGCATCTGTGCGCGGCCGATCCGCAGCGCAGTTGCAGGGTCGCCGGTCGCGCACGCGATCAGCACGCCGGCTTCGAGGTTGGGGATGTCGTCGACGAGCGCCGCACCATCTCCCATGCGCGTCGCGTCAACGACGGTCGCGGCCCAGGACGCAAGCCGTTGCTCGACCGCGTCCCGACGGCCGCTGCGTGCGAGCGACGAGGCGGCGGATCTCCGGACGAGCTCAAGCAGGCGGTACCGGGTTGGCTCACCGAATTCGACCTGCACCAGCGAGCTCCGTACGAGCTTCGTGAGG
>JAYUDQ010000332.1:0-5333 GCA_043739745.1 Acidimicrobiia bacterium
ACCGGGCGCGGGCCTGTCCGAGGACGACCCGCGCTTCCGCGTCGCCGCCGCCCGGCGGATCCTGGCGCGCGGTGGCTGCGAGAGCGGTGTTGCCGGCCACGTGAGCCTTCGCGCCGACGATGGGAACAGCTTCTGGACCAGTGCGTTCGAGTACTTCGACGAGACGACCCCTGCGACCGTCGTGCGGGCCGACTTCGACCTCCAGCTCATCGAGGGCACGTCGGCGCCGTCTCCGGCTATCGAGTTCCACTCGGCGATCTACCGAAGCCGCAGCGACGTCGGCGCCGTCATCCACATTCACTCCCACTGGGTGAGCACGTTCGTGTCCGGTGACGGCCCGATCGGTATGTACAACGTCGGGGCAGTCGTCTTCCATGAGGAGCAGGCCATGCTCGTCGACGACGGCACGCGCCCGCCGGTCGAGGGTCACCGCGTGGTTGCGGCGCTCGCGGGTCGCTCCGTCGTCCTAAGTAAGAACCACGGGGCGATTGTGGTGGCGTCCACGTTGGAGACGGCGACCGTACTGGCGCTGATGCTCGAACAGGCCGCCCGCTATCACATCGAAGCCGTTGCGTTCGGTGGCACCGAGATCCCGGTCGCCGAGGTCGTTCGGGGAAAGGCCAGCTATCACCGGTACTTCGTGCCCGAGATGTGGGCGGCGAACTACCGCCGGCTCGCTCGCACCGATTCCGACCTGATGGCCTGGCTCGACACGTGATGACACCAATGGATCTCGGAGCAAGCACGCCACCGTGTTCATCTGGTCAAAAATCGCGGACCACGTCATCGCCAGAACACAACGAGGACGAGCAGCAGGCAACCACCTCACCAATTCCCAATATGCACCACCAGTGAAACAAGCAACAGACCCGGATAAACGCCGCCACTGTTCTGCGCTTCCGCACCGGCATTGGCACCGGGCATATCGTGAACTGTTCTCATTCCTGTAACTCGCTGGGTCCGGCTGGGTCACGCTGAGTGACGATTCTGGCGACGCGGCTCAGCGCCTTCGGGCTTTGGAGCCGAGGAGGCGCACGGCTGCCGCTTGGATTGTCGTCTGTCCGATGTAGGGGGACGGGCCAATGGTCGCGATCTTTGCGGTGCGCGTGTTTGCGTAGGTTGGCGACGTGGATGTTGGCGGGTTCTGTTGCTCGACGGTGACGTGCACGCCTTTGGCGGCGAGCGCGGTGCGGACCTTGTCGGCGGGGAGCGCGGACACGGCGGTGTAGGGCCCGAGTCCGCAGAGTCCTGCCGCTTTCACGCGGACTGCGATGGTGATGAGTGCCGGGTCGCTCGACGCGATGACGGTGACGGCGGAGGTGAGCGTGATGAGTTTGCGTTTGCGGTCGACGTCGCTGATGAGATAGCTGACGCTTTGCGGCACTGGTGTGCGGGATCGTTCGTCGAGTCCTTGTTCGATGTCGGCGGCTGAGAGGCCCGCGGCCATTGCCGCGCTGAGGCTTGTTTCGGTGAGCCGGTAGATCCGTGCGCCGGCGTCGTTTTCGAGTGTTGCGATGCGGTCAAGGAAGAGCCGCGCATCGAGTTCGACGTCGGGTGGCGCGATCACGCTGTGGTCGGCTTGGACGACGAGCATTCCTGTGTGTGCGGGCCGCTCGGTGTCGGCGGTGGTGGATGCGTGGTCGAGGGTGCCGTCGAGGAGGGCCCGGGCCGAGTGGGTGAGACCGACGGGCCCGTCGGGAGGGACGAGGCCGAGTGCCCGTGCTGCCTCGATCACTGATGCCGTCTGGGCGGGCCAGAGAAGCTGCGGGAACCGGTGGACGGTCCATGGGACGATCGAAGGTGCGGCCGCGCCGCGCCCGGGTTGGAGGGTTTCGAGCGATCGCAGGACGAGGTGTCGGGGGAGGGGTTCGGTTTCGCGGAGGCCTGGTTGCCAGCGTTCGGGTAACGCGTCGGAGTCGACGAGGGTGTCATCGGTGAGCCACCGGTTTACCAAGAGCGCCCAGCGCTGTGTGGCGGGGAGTCGGAGCCATTCGGGGACGGCGTCCGTGAGCGCCCAGCCGTAGACGGCGCGGGCGTTGCGTCCTCGGCCTTCGGTGCCGGTCATGTCGCTGCGGAGCAAGCCGATGCTGATGGCGAGGTGGGCGAGGAGTCCGGCGTGGCCGGCCGGGATCCCGATGCGTTTGGCGATGGCACGAACTGGCGCGACGCCGAGCCCGCCGTCGGCGAGGGCGGGCGGTGGAGCGACACGCCACAGGTCAAGGATGCGTTCGAGGTTTGACAGCGGCTGGGCGATGTGGGACCGGTCGGCGTCGAAGGGGACTTGGTCAGGGATGGGTGGCGCTTCCCATGCGGCGATAAGGTCCGGGCGCAGGATCTGGGCGACTTCTCGCCATATCCAGACGCCTTGGTCGTAGCTGTCGACGCCGATGAAGCCGACGTCGTAGAGGACGTGGATCGGTGACATCGGCGTTTGTGTCGAAGCCGCATGGGTGGCGGCCCGGTATCGCCGGTCGAGCGATGCGATGGATCGGACTCCGAGCGCGGAGGGGTGTACCGGGTCGAGCTTGCGGAGCAGAACGTCGAGCGCGAGGCGGGCGTCCGGTGGGAGCGAATCGGCCGTAGCCCGGACGTGGTCCGGGTCGGTGAGGAGGCCGTAGAGGACACATTGGCGATCCTCGCGGCGGGGTGGGATGTCACGGATCTTGTGTTCCCGTAGCGTCGCAGCGAGTTCGTCGGACACAACGGACGTGAGGCCGGCATTGGCACCACGCCCGGGTAGGACGATGATTGCTGCCACGTCGTCGGTGACACGGAGCCACTCGCCGGCCGATGCCTCGAAGTTCGGGTCGCTTCGGCCCTTCGTTGGTGATGGCCGCGGTTCGGCGAGGAACAGGAAGCGGAGCCGGTTCGCAGCCGCGTCGATCTCGGCTTCCATTCGGGCTGCCGCTGCCGGGTTTCGCGGCCAGCCAGTCGCATCGGTGACATCCACGCGGCGAAGCGCGCCGCCCCGCCATACGGCAAGCAGGAGAAGCTTGTGGGCGAGGCCGTCGAGGCCATACACGATCGCCTCGAGACCCGCCGCCGAGTCGGCGATTGATCCAAGTTCGCGCACGCTGCCAACAGGCTGCGGCTGCTTCTGGCCCAGAACCCGGATGCGATAGGCCTCGACCTTTGGAGGGTCGAAGGCCATACGCTCCAGGACCGGGACCAGGCCCAGCCAGACCGCCAACTGTTCGGCATCAAGCTCGGCGAGACGGGCGGAACGACTGATCGGCGGCATAGTCGGGTTCAGGGTCGATTCGCGGGCAGGCCCGGGATCATCGAGACGGAGGCGATCTCGGCGCTGATGATCGGGCTGAGGATGGTCGCGAATGCGAGTACGTCTCGATGCGCGTCGGCGAGGTTGACGGCGAGGAGCGGTTCGTGGTGAGCGACCCGATTGCGTAGGCGACGGATGTTCTCGGCGCGGCTGTGCATGTCTCGGCGGTTGGCGGCCGGGAAGCGTTTCGAGAGCCACGGTCGCCAGATGAGCTTGACGTAGTCAACGGCGACACCGCGACGTCGCCCGCCGGTCCCGAGGAGTCGGACCCAGTCGCCGAGGCTGAGCTCGGCAACGACCCGGCCGGGGTGCACAGTGCCGTAGGAGCGGGCAATGTTCGTTTCGGCGGTCGTGATGTTGCGGGCGGTTTTCTCGTCGAGTCGTAGCAGGTGCCACCAGTCGTCGCGGCCGGTCCCTTCGGCAATGGCGGTATGAATGCCGTTGCGGAGGGTGACTTCGACGAGGCTCAGCAAAGGAAACCACGCTCCGGCGACGATGCTGTTCCACCGATAGAGCCGCAGCGCCCGCTCCTCGTCACCGCCGGCCGCGGCGACGTAGGTTCGGAATCGTTGCGGTGACAGGGCATCGAGCCACGCCTCGCGGATAAGTGGTGACAACGCCGTCAAGGCCAACTACAATATGTCTCAAGTCCCCGGCACAACGATCAGCCATCGGCTGTTCGGGTAGCCGGGGTTCTGCTTTCCCGACGCACGTGCCTGGTCGACGGATCCCCAGCACGGAGCGCACGGCGGGTCGAAGTCACGCTGGCCGTTGCCGTCGAGCAGCGGGCTGATGTCGTCGAGAAGGCGAGCCGCCGAAACGTCAGCGGAGCCGGTTTCGTCCGGGTGCTCGGTTGCGGCCGTTGGGGTACTGGATGCCGGTGGACGGGTTCGCGTCGAAGTCGATGTGTCCGTAGCGGACGGCGAGTTTGATGGCATCGGAGAGTAGCGATAGGGCCTGGTTGATCGATCCGGTCGATTGGCCCTGGTCGGCCATCGCATCGACGACGGACTGGAGAAGGGGTGTGGTGATGTCGTCGATTTTGACGTTGGCGAGGCGCGGCGCGAGCCACCGGTCCCAGATCTCGCGGTAGCGGCGTAGCGTTCCGGCCGCCCGGCCGGCCCGGTGAAGGAGTTCGAGATGGCCGTCGATCAGATCGACAGTGCGACGCCCAGGACCCGGCTTTTCGACGATGAGCAGGACAAGCGCGTTCTCGGCGTCGGTGTGGGTGCCGCGCATCGAGCGTGTCACACGTCCAGTGTGTGTGGAGACGACGATCCGCCACACGCCTGGGGTCTGCTCGGTCAGCGTGCCCGTTCCCCGCCTGCGACGTTTCGTCACGGCCGTCGGATCCGGTGTCTCTACGACGACGACGACGGCGACCGGCAAGCGCTGTTCCTCGGCGACGGCTCGGGCTTTGCTGCGGCCAGCCCGGCCTGCGCTCGTCGGACACTCATTTGCTTTGCCACGACTTGCAGGTGCTCGACGGCGACGCATCCGCGGACCTGAGGGCAAGCTATGACCAGGCTCTCCGCCGCTACCGGTCCGATGTCGAGCTCCCACGCCACGCGGCGTGCGGTTGTCAACCTGCCGTCAACACGGAACTGCGGCGTTCCGGCTGCGTCGCACGAACCCTTCCACACGCGGTGCCCGTCGTGGTCCTCGACCTTGGCCTCGAAGCGTTCGCGGACGGTAGCCACGAACCGCCAGGATACGACCACTAGACGTCTAGTGCCCGTAAGCATTTGACCGTCAAGATAAACACCGGGACAAGCACCGTTGAGTGGTCCCGAGTGGCTCGCTAGACTTTCACTCTACCTCTGACCTGCGACTTTGTGGTGCGCCCCCTGGGATTCGAACCCAGAACCTGCGGATTAAGAGTCGCTCACTCAGAGTGGTATTGCGTGTCGCCTGGTGGCGTTTACGCAGGTCAGCTTAGGTGAGGAATCCGTCTGGCGTCAAGCGGTGATGGGCTGTTTCGAGAAGATTCACGGCAAGGTCCACGGTCTGGGAAGGTCGCAAAGGGCCGTCGGGCATTGATTGGCGGACAGCG
>JAYUDQ010000333.1:0-1959 GCA_043739745.1 Acidimicrobiia bacterium
TGAGGGTGCCGAATTGTGCCGGTCGAGTTCTGAAGAGAACCTGAATATCCGAGATCCCAGGTGTGCTCAAGTGAATGAGTCGATCATCGTCAGCATGTCCTGAACCGCCGGTACTGCGGTGGTCGCGCTGGGCTTGGCCGCCCGCAATTCCTTGAGAACTCGATCGAGGGCGAGGTCGAGCTGTGTCCATCGCGCCTTGTCTTTGTTCTTCAGCTTGTTTGCGTAGACATCCCACTTCGCCTCCATATCCGTGATCCGCTTCTCGGCCTTCTTGAGGTCGCCCGCCTTCGCAAAAGCTAGGGTGTCCGCCGTGATGGTGCGGAACTTGCTGATATCGCCGAGCGGTGCCTTGACCTTCGCCGCGGCGGCCGCAGGCTTCGTGGATTTCGTGGCGGCGAACGCCGAGCCCTGAGCGAACGCGAACGAGGTCACGACGAGCAGAATGGCGCTGAGTTGCTTTTTCATGGTCTCTCCTTTTGGGCATCGAGCGATGCTTCCGAGCGAATTGTGGCAATCGAGAACTGAAGAACCTCTGAGTGAATGGTCGGCGGGACGGATGAACACACATCAAGCGGCTAACCCCGGCCGACGCGCGTCGCGAGGATCTTGACGACGGTGGAGTCGCAAAGTGGGCAAGCGCCGCAACGTTCGGTGGTGGGCTGCGCTACAACTTCGGGACACCCTGCCCGGACACCGAGCAGCAACGCATCGCGGCGGGCACAGCACCTGGAGGGCGCTCGCCGACTCGGCGGCCGCCCTCCACTCAGATCCGAACCGAACCCGATTTGCGCGATCGTGGCCAAGTGACTCTTCTGCAGCGCTTCGAACACTCCCTCGGCTATGCAGCGATCGACTCATGGCGTCGAGTCTCAGTGGCCGGGCGGCGTGCCGTGTCGCGCAGCCCTGCGACGTCGATCTACCTGTTCGTCGTGACGGTTACAACGCTCATGCTTCAGTCCGTCGACTCGCAGTTCGCCGACCAGTTGTTGCGTCAGCAGAGCACGAACCTTGTGCAAATGAGCCGCGACGCGCCGAGAGTGCTCGTGCTCAGCGCGTTTTTTCTCGCGTCTCGCACGTTCACGGTCGAACTGCTGATCGCTGTGGTCGTGCTGGCAGTTGCGGAGCGGATGCTCGGAACGGCACGGTGGTTCGTCGTTGCCGCAGCCGGTCACGTCGGCGCGAGCGTCGTGACGACGATCGCGATCTGGCTTCAGGTACGTTGGGGCTACTCCGACGCAAGCGTCGTGTACCCCGTCGATGTCGGTGTGTCGTATGTCGTCGCAGCGGAGGCTGCCGGGGTGCTCATGCGATGCAATCGGCGGGGACGCGTCGCAGCGGGAGCAGCAACTCTTCTGTGGCTCGGATTGCCCGTACTGACCAATCGGACGTTCACCGATGCCGGCCATCTCGTCGCCTTCACGATCGGCCTCGGCGTCGCACGAGCGTTCCGGCCGACATCGCCTCCCTCGGCACACAGGACCGTCGTCGGACGGTGGCTTGCGCGTTCCTCGAACGGACTGCTCGTGGCGGCCATCGCGTGCGGTCTCGCGTCGGGTGGCCTGGCCACGATGCTCATCAATCCTCCCTCGACGGCGGACGCCGAACACGCGACCGCTCTCGCCCGCGCCACCATCGTGAGCGTCGACGCCAACGGAGACGCGAAGATCACCTTCGCGGTAGCGGGTCGAGCAATCGAAGCCACGCTCAGCGGCGCCGCGGGCCCGCGTGGACGGCCGTTACGAGCCAACACACAACGCACAGTCAGCTACGAGCAGCAAGACCCGCAGAACGTCTCACTCGGCCGGACACGACTACCACGCGTCAACGCGGACTCGTTCTTCGTCCTCGCGACCAGTGTGAGCGGTCTCGCCACGATCGCGTTGCTCCTCAGCTGGCTCGCTCGGAATCGGCCGCGAACGCCGCAACGGCCTCCTGCGTGATGTCGACCAACGTTTCGGC
>JAYUDQ010000334.1:0-1958 GCA_043739745.1 Acidimicrobiia bacterium
GGCTCGACGCGTTCATCCGGTGGCTCAAGGCGGAGGCGGGTGTGGCCAGTACGGAGAGCAAACTCGTTCTGCGCGGCGTCAGCGGCTGATGGCGAAACCTGCTATCTGTAGAGCACCACTTCTGGAGAGGACCGAGATCTATGAGGGCTTTCAAGAACTTCATCAACGGCCAGTTCGTCGACGCTGGCGATGGGCGCACTTCGCCGGTGATCGACCCGACAACGGGCGAGCAGTATGCCGACGCGGTCCTGTCAGGACCCGCTGATGTGGACACCGCGATGAGGGCGGCCGAGACCGCATTCGGCGAGTGGCGGGACTCGACGCCGTCGCAGCGGTCGCTCGCGCTCATTCGCATCGCCGACGCGGTGGAGGCCCGTGCCGAGGAACTGATCGCGCTGGAAGTGGAGAACACCGGCAAGCCGATCGCGCTCACCCGCAGCGAAGAGATTCCGCCGATGGTCGATCAGATCCGGTTCTTCGCCGGCGCTGCCCGGATGCTCGAGGGCAAGGCGGCTGGCGAGTACATGCGCGGAATGACCAGCTATGTGCGCCGCGAACCTGTCGGCGTCTGCGCCCAGGTCGCGCCGTGGAACTACCCGATGATGATGGCGGTCTGGAAGTTCGCCCCCGCCATCGCTGCCGGCAATACGGTGGTGCTCAAGCCGAGTGATACCACGCCCGCGACGGCAACGCTGCTCGCTGAGATCGCGGCCGAATTCCTGCCGCCGGGGGTCTTCAACGTGATCTGCGGCGACCGGGACACCGGCCGGGCAATGGTCGTCAACGACATCCCGGCGATGGTCAGCATCACGGGATCGGTCCGGGCCGGGATGGAGGTGGCAGAGGCTGCTTCGCGCAGCCTCAAGCGGGTGCACCTCGAACTCGGTGGTAAAGCCCCGGTCGTCGTGTTCGACGACGCCGACATCGTCGCGGCCGCAGAGGGCATAGCCACCGCCGGGTTCTTCAACGCCGGCCAGGACTGCACCGCCGCGACGCGGGTGCTGGTCGCGCCGGGCGTCTACGGCGACTTCGTGGCGGCGCTGTCGGAGGTGGCGGCCGGGCTCAAGACGGGTATGCCCGACGACGAGGACGTGCTCTACGGGCCGGTCAACAACGCCAACCAGTTGGCCAGGGTGAGCGGCTTCCTCGATCGCACACCCGATCACGCCCACGTGACCACGGGCGGCAGCCGGGTCGGTGACTCGGGCTACTTCTATGCGCCCACAGTCGTCTCCGATCTCCTCCAAGACGACGAGATGATCCAGAACGAGATCTTCGGGCCCGTCATCACTGTCCAGAAGTTCACCGACGAGGACGAGGCAGTGCGTTGGGCAAACGGTGTCGAGTATGGGCTTGCCTCGTCGGTCTGGACCCGCGATTTCGGTCGGGCGATGCGGATGTCGAAGCGGCTCGACTTCGGTTGCGTCTGGATCAACACCCACATACCGCTCGTGGCCGAGATGCCCCACGGCGGGTTCAACAAGAGCGGATACGGCAAGGACCTGTCCGCGTACTCGCTCGAGGATTACACCCGGATCAAGCACGTGATGGCGAACATCAACAGCTGAGCGCTACTTGAGGATGTTGACAGCCCGCGCTCCGACGACCACCACCGTTGCCAGCGATGCCAGTGACTGCACCGCCATCAGCAGCTTGGCCCGGTGGGTCAGGGGCATCGCGTCGGTAGGGCTGAACGCCGTCGAGTTCGTTATCGACAGATACAAGTAGTCGAGAAACGTCGGCACCCACGGTTCCGCGGTGGTGGTCGGATTTTCCATTTGCGGAAACAGGAAGTCAGGAGCCGGATGGTCAGCACGGCATCGTCTGATCGGGCCACCTCGGTCGATCTCCCAGAACCACAGTCCGAAGGCGACGACGAATGTGAACCAGACCGCGACGGCCGAGTAGATGAGGGTCCGACCCCCGAGGCTGTCACCGGGGGTCAGGAGGTGATGGAT
>JAYUDQ010000335.1:0-5328 GCA_043739745.1 Acidimicrobiia bacterium
GTCGTGATGAGGCGGTACGAGGTCGTATCCTTCCCCAGTGGCAGCATCTCGTGGTACTCGAAGTCAGGCATCGTCCCTCAGTCTGCACCTGCCCAAGCAGCACGGGACAACCCGGTCGGCGAACGTCAGTCGTTCGACGCCTCGTCGATGCGCACCAGTACCCAGTCCTGATCGCCGGCCATCACGTTGGCCTTGCAGTACTTGCAGATGCCGGCCAGGTCGACCTTGAGGGGTGCGCCGCAGTTCGGGCACTTCTGTGACATCGTGCCGCCGTTCGCCTTGGTCGTGGCGTCCGACGAGCGCTGGTAGGTCCAGATCTCGGCCCACTTCTCGATGTTCTTGTCTCCGCCACTCCGCTTACCGCTGACGAGGTCGACCTCGTAGTCCTTGCAGTGGGCATCGATGCGAACGGCGATGGTGTCCTTGCCACCCGTGGACGACGCCTCAGCGATCGAGGCCTTCTCGATGGCGAGGTCCTCCATCACGCTGCGCACGCCCTTGGCCTTCTGGTCGCTGATCTGCGTACGGTGCGTCTGCCAGACACCGTCGGCCATCACTTGTCGGGACTGATCGGGATCCTGGTCCGTCCATGCCTTCTGGACGAGGAAGAACGACTTCTCCACGCTCGCAAGGAACGCCGTCTTCTCGAAGCCGGGATCATGGGCCTGGATGGCCCCGAGACCGGAATCGTCCGTGGGCGTGCCGCCCTGCTTGCTGCTCTCGTCGGACATCTTCTTGGCCATCGCAATGCCGGCCGCCATCAGACCGGCCGCACCCGCCGCCATTGCCGCCGCGCCGGCCGGGTTCTTCGCCTTCATGCGCTTCCAGCCGTAGAAGCCGATGCCGCCGACAACGGCCAGGAACAGCACCAGCCCGAAGAGGCCGCCGATGCTGGAACCGCCGCGACCGGAGCTCCGGAAGCTCGTGGACGACCTGCTTGATCCCGAACTGCTCGACTTCTTGCCGGTTCGCCCCCCGGCGCGATCGAGGACCTCGAGGATGTCGAACGTTCCAGAAGTGATACGTGCGCTGATCATCGGGACTGTCATCGAGAGCGCCGGCATCACGAGGCAGTCGCCGTACCGCAGCTGGCACAGAACTTCGCCCCCGGTGCCAGCTCGGTGCCGCAGCTCGTGCAGTGCGCAGTCACCGGTGCCATCGAGGTTCCGCAGTTCGCACAGAACTTCGCGCCCGCCGGGTTCGAGGTGCCACACGACGCGCACGCGACGCCCGCAGGGGCCATGCCCGTCCCGCAGTTGGCGCAGAACTTCGCACCCGGCGCGTTGGCCGTGCCGCATGACGCGCACGCAACGGTCGCACCCGTGGCCATGCCCGGGAACGCCGCCGAGGGCGGAGGCGGAGGCGCGGCTGCCGGCGCCTGCTGCGTCATGCCGCCCACACCGAAGCCGGTGGCCAGGAACGCACCGCTGACGGCACCCCCTCCCTGCGACATGCCTTCACCGGCACCCCGGAGCATCTCCGCCCTCGCGGCCTCGGTGTAGCTGCCGGCGAGCTGGGTGTAGACGACGTCGTTGGCGTACTTCTTCAGCCGGCCGAGGTCCTCTTCGGACAGGTTGATGTCGAAGTTCCCCATCCGCACCAGTGCGAGCCCATACGACGACAGTTCGGTGTTCGCCGCGGCGATGACCGACGCCTCGATCTCCGGGATGTACGCCGACAGGCCCATGATCGGCCAGCCGTTGCGCACGATGTTGCGGGTGACGTCGATCTTCATCGTCTTCAGCAGCATCTGGTCGACCCAGTCGGTGATCTTCTCGTTGTCCGAGCAGTCCACCGAGCCCACCAGCTTGGTGACGATCGCCGCAGGATCCGCGGCTCGCATCGAGTACTCGCCGAAGACCCGAAGGCTCACGACCTGCTTGGTCTGCGGGTCGAAGACGTCGTCGATGCGCCCGCCGAAGGGCTCATCGACGAACTCCTTGGTGGAGACGAAGTACAGCTCGGCGCGGTACATGTTCTTCGCGACGATGTTGTCGATGAGCACACCCAGACCGGGGATCTCGTCCGCGTCGATCTTGTGCTGCCCCGGCCCCATGGTGGCGATCACTTCGCCCTTGTTCACGAACAGCGCCTGCTGATCGACATTGACGATCGCCTTCGTGAAGCGCCGGATGTTGATGTCCGGGTGCTTGTAGAGGATCTGACCCTTGCGGTCGTCCGGTGTGGCGATGAATTCTCTGTCGAACAGGGCCATGGTGTTCTCCTCGTTGTTACCAGTTCTGGACGGTGTGGCTCGATACCGAAGTCAATGATCGACCCGGATCCTCGAAATGTTCGTATTGCGACTGCACGCAGACGCGGCCCGGACCGATGAGTCGTAACCACACATAGCGATTCGCCTTTGATCCCGACCATCCCGAGGCCGGGGCCGTGGGGTGTTCGAGATGCAGGTGCATCTGCACGGACGGCTCCTTGTAGAGCAGCGACGGCGGCTTGATGAGGATCGACTCGCCGGGCGCGAGGTCGCGGACGAACGCGTTGCCGCCTGCGTGGAGCAGCAGCAGGCCGTGCCCGTTCGGTGCCGAGAACTCGTCGATGTACATGCCGACGGGGTAGTGGGTTTCGCGGTCGTCGCCGGATCCGGTGACGAACCAGATGCCGGTCTGTTCGGCCTGGTAGTCGACGCCGGTCGTGGCAGCCAGGAAGTGGTGCTCGTGGACGTGTACCGACGCCCCTGCCCGGATGGGCACGGCGATGACCTCGCCGGCGCGGTCGTCGGAGAGCGCTATGCGCCCCGGGCCGTGGGCCGAGGCGAGGATCATCGGCAGCCCGGCTCGCATCCGCTTGAGTGCTCCGGCCATGGGGAGGGCCTCGAGCTTGAGTCCGGGGTCGGTCCACAGCACCGTGTGGTGGGAGAAGAACACCGAGTCGCCGGCGACGAGCGAGAAGTCCGCGGTCGGAACGAAGTCGCCCTCGATCTGCACGCGCGACTGGCCGAACTGGATGCGGGCCATGTCGGGGATGGGCGGCTGCTTCTCCCAGCCCGACGATGTGGTGGTGATGGCCTTGATGTTGACGGGCGCTCCGCAGGCGGGACAGGTGCGTCCGGCTCCGTCGCTGTCGGATTTACACCAGCGGCAGGTGTACGACGATGCAGTGATGATGGCGGTTTCAGTCATGGCGATTCACCGAATCATTCGCCGTGATGGTGGTACATCGATTGGATGCCGACGCGTCCGGGACCGGTCATTCGCGCCAGCCAGAGACCATGACGGCCAAACATGCCCGTCTTGAGATCTTGCTGCTCGACGTTCATGGTGACAGAGCCGTCCTTGTAGAGGAACGCTCCGGGCTCGAGCATGATGCTCTCACCGGCGCCGAGATTTCGCTCGAACACGTTGCCGTAGCCATGGATCACCAAGACCCCGGGCGCGGCGGCGGTGTGGAACTCATCCATGTACATCTCGCCACCATGGAGGATGTTCTTGAGCCCTTTGATCTTCTCGAATTGGTAGGTGAGCGTGTGCGAGGCCAGGAGGAACGCATGCCCGCGCACGTCGAGCTCGGTGTTCGGGGCCATCGGCAGCACCACCAATTCGCCCGTCCCGTCACGGGAGAACGCGATGCGGCCCGGACCGGTCGCCACGCTGAGTACGAAGGGCATCCCGCCGAAGATCCTGCCCATGCCACCACCCGTCGGTGCGACCGACATCGGCACGGTCTCGTCCTTCCACAGCAACGCGTGATGTTCGAAGAACACCGAGTCGCCGGACGAGAGCGTGATGTCGGCAACCGGGACGATCTCGCCGTCGACTTGGATGACGCTGTCGTCACCGAAGCGGATCTCCGTCATGTCCCGCAGCCGCGGCGCCTCCCGCCAGCCCGAGTCGCTGACGAGCTCGGCACCGTCGAGCGGAGCGCCGCACGCGGCGCACGACCTGTTGGTCGGATCGTTCGGAGACTTGCACCACTTGCAGACCGCTCGCACAATTTCGCTCATATGGGCACTGTATCCCCGCCCAACCCCCGGGCCCCAGAAGACCGGGTTAACTCGATTTAACCTTCCGGAAAGGACGGCCAGAAGTGCCCAAAGAGGAAGCCGGAAGCGCGATCAGGTTCGTCGAGGAGGACGGGGAAAGAACGCACTCGTCCGCGCCACGTACTCCGCATAGCCGGGCCGCCGGCGTCCGATGGTGCGCTCGAGCATCGCGACCCCGCTCACCCGGAGGAGCAGGATGCTCATCGCGATCGGACCGACCACGCCGATGAGCCCAAGGCGCGTCTCGGCGGCAACGAGGAACAGCCCCCACCACACGCAGAAGTCGCCGAAGTAGTTCGGGTGCCGGGTGAAGCGCCATAGGCCACGGTCCATGACGAGACCCTTGTTCGCCGGGTCGGCCTTGAACTTCGCGAGCTGGAGATCGCCAACCGTCTCGAACGTCAACCCGATCGCCCAGAGCGCAAGGCCCAGATAGGCGAGGATTCCGAGTCCGGTCGGGTGGTCGGGCATCTGTCCGAGCTGTACCGGCAGGGACACGGTGAACATCAGCGCGCCCTGCATCCCGAAGACGAGATAGAGGCTGACGATCGTCCACCGGTCGCCGTAATGCTTGCGCATCGACCTGTAGCGGTAGTCCTCGCCCTTCCCGTGGTTGCGCCAGAAGAGGTATCCCGCGAGGCGCAGGCCCCAGACCGTGGTGAGCGCGACGAGCAGGTTCTGGCGGACGCTTACGCCGTGCGCCGTGGCCCGAGCCACCCACGCGACAACGACAAATCCGAAGCCCCACACGATGTCGACGATGCTCGCATCATGCAGACGAAGGCTGAGCGCCCACATCGACAGCATCAGGACCGCTATCGCGCCAACGGTCGCTCCGAGAACATTCCACTCCATACCGATCTCCTCTCGATCAGGATGCCGTTGCAAACGAGGGTTCGAGCTGTTCCGTCACCCATTTGTCCATAAGCTCGAATTGGCTGAAAAGCCAGCGGTAACGCTCCTCGGATTCAACGGGAACCTCGCGGCGGGGCACACGCCACATGTGCACGTGCACGGGTTGACGGAACGGGATGTTGCGGAAGATGCGGGCGATCGAAGTGAACTTCTCGAAGCCGGAATGCACTACGAAGAGCACGTCGACATCAGGCGCAGCGTCGAGCAGAGCAGTGGCACCACCCGTGCGCGGCGGCAGCACGTGGCGCAGCCGTTCGGCCCGCGCCACGAGGTCAGGCGCCTGCTCCTTCAGGCGCTCCACCGCGCGGGCCAATCGCTTCGGGCTGTAGAAGGTGCCTTCGGGATAGATGACGGGCATCTGATGGGGTCCGAGGTCATGGGCGAGCGAGGCCACGGCTGCCATCTCCGCAGCG
>JAYUDQ010000336.1:0-30569 GCA_043739745.1 Acidimicrobiia bacterium
GCCACGCCGCCTCCATTACGGCAAATCAGCCCAGGAAGTGTTTGACATATTCACAGAATACGTGTAGTCTGAGTGTGCAACCACCGGTAGACGCCGCCCGAGAATTGCTCTTGCCGGGACTCCTGGCCGGACAAATCGACGCCTCGAAGCTCCTTTCTACAGTCCCGACAGGGAGCGATGAATGCCAGTGCTAGTGCGCGTGGCGTCGCTGCCCGGGGGCGTCCCGAACCAGAACTCGGACCCTTCTAGGCTCGCCGGGTGCTGTTACACGCGAACAATGGAGTCGGCGTGGCTCCGCCGGGATCGAATCGATAAGTTAAGAACGGACCTCATCGATTCAGATGGGCCAGTCCCATGAGTCCGGGGAAGTACAGCGAGGCGGAACTGGTCGAGCAGCCGGCGTTGGAGCTGCTCGGAGAGCTTGGCTGGGAGGTCGTCGATGCGTTTGCCGAGACGATGGGACCGGCGGGCACCTTGGATCGTGACTCGAAGGCCGAGATCTTCCTCACGTACCGGCTTCGTGATGCGGTCGGCATCCTCAACCCCGATGTCGCGGAGTCGATCCGTCTCGAGGCGATAGGTGCGCTTACGAAAAGTCGGGCGCTCATGCAACCGACCCGCGCCAATCGGGAAGTACATGAACTTTTGCGGGATGGCTACCAGGCCGAGTGGAACGACGACAATGGTCGGAGGCAGTTCGCGACAGTCCGCTTCGTCGACTTCAGCGACTCGCAGAAGAATGACTGGCTCGCTGCCAGCCAGGTGTGGGTCCACGGGGAGCTGCACAAGCGTCGTACCGATGTGGTGCTGTTTGTCAACGGCATCCCGCTCGTGCTGATGGAGTTCAAGGAGCCGAACCGGCCAGTAAAGGCCGCTTTCGACGAGAACCTCACTGACTACCGCGACGTGATCCCGCAGCTCTTCTGGGCGAACGCGTTCGTGTTGCTGTCGAACGGTGCGGGAGCCAAGGTCGGTGCCACGTATGCGCCGTGGGACTTCTTCGGCGACTGGCGGATGATCGATGCCGACGGCTCTCGTGGTGTCGTGGCCCTGGAGACGGCCATCCGTGGAACGTGCGCGCCGGATCGCCTGCTCGACATGGTGGAGAACTTCGTCGCTTACATCGAGCGCCCACGCGGGTTGGTGAAGAGCGTCGCTCGCAATCATCAGGTGCTCGGCGTGAACGCCTCCATCGAGAAGCTGCACGAGATCCGCTCGACCGGCGATACCCGGCTCGGCGTGTTCTGGCATACGCAGGGATCAGGCAAGAGCCTCTCGATGCTGTGGTTCACGCAGAAGGTGCTCCGCCGTATTCCGGGGACCTGGACGTTCGTGATGGTCACCGACCGGACCGAGCTCGACGACCAGCTCCACGGGGAGTTCGCCGACGCCGGTGTGATCTCGCGTGAAGCGCGCGTGCACGCCGAGACAGCGTCGCACCTCCGCGAACTGCTCACCGCCGATCATCGCTACGTATTCACGCTCATCCACAAGTTCCGGATCGACAAGGCGTCGGGCGAATCGACCATGCCCGTGTTGTCGACTCGGCGGGATGTGATCGTGATCACCGACGAAGCCCACCGCAGTCAGTACGACACGCTCGCCCAGAACATGCGCAAGGCGCTGCCGAACGCGGCGTTCATGGGCTTCACCGGCACCCCGTTGATGCAAGGCGAGGAGGCCACACGACGCGAGTTCGGTGACTACGTGAGCACCTACAACTTCCGCGACGCCATCGAGGACGGGGCAACCGTTCCGCTGTTCTACGAGAACCGCATTCCCGAACTGCAGCTCGTCAACGAGAACTTCACCGACGAGCTCAACGAGCTGCTCGAAGAAGCCGAGATCGACGACGACGCCGAGGGCCGCCTCGTCCGCAAATTCGCCCGCGAGTATGCCCTGATCACGCGACCTGAACGGCTTCGCAAGGTCGCTCACGATCTCGTGCGGCACTTCGTCGGGCGCGGGTTCACCGGCAAGGCGATGTACGTGGGCATCGACAAGGCCGCCGCCGTGCGCATGTATGACCTCGTTCGTGAGGAGTGGGCCGCACACCTCGTCGAGATCCGTGCCCAGCACGACTCCCTTCCGGAGCTGGAGCGCCCTTGGCTGGCGAGCCGAATTGCGCTAATGGAGTCGACCGATATGGCCGTCGTCATCAGCCAAGGCCAGAACGAGGTCGCCGAGCTGGCCGGCAAAGGCCTCGACATCAAACCGCATCGTGCCCGGATGCTCGGCGAACAGCTCGCCGAGAAGTTCAAGGACCCAACGGATTCACTTCGGCTGGTGTTCGTGTGTGCAATGTGGATGACGGGGTTCGACGCGCCGAGCGTGTCGACGATCTATCTCGACCGCCCGATGCGGAACCACACGTTGATGCAGACGATTGCCCGTGCCAATCGGGTGTTCCCCGATAAGGAGAACGGGCTCATCGTCGACTACATCGGAGTGTTCCGCGACCTCGAGAAGGCGCTTGCCATCTACGGAGCTGCGAACGCCGATGCCGGGTCGGATGCGCCCCCGATCCTTGACAAGGCCGAGCTCCTGGTCCAACTCGCGACTGCTGTCGCTGATGTGGTCGAGTTGGCCGAGCGCTACGACGTCGACCTCGACGAGATGCGGACCGCGACCGGCTTCGCCTTCATCGCACTGCGCAACGCTGCGGTCGAGGCCCTGCTCGTCGACGAGGAAGTTCGGACGGAGTTCGTCGCCGCAGCGCGCAAGGCCCGGATGCTGTTCAAGGCAGTACTTCCCGACCCCGCCGCGGCGACTCATCAGTCAATGGTGGCCGTGATCCGTGTGGTGGCCGAGGCCCTGAGCGATTCCGCACGAGGTCCACTGTCGGATCTCAGCGGCATCGCTGACGCCGTCGACGCGCTGCTCGATCGCTCCGTCGGCGCCGAGGAGTATGTGATCCGTGCCGCGGCGGAAGGGACGGATCCTGATCCGTTGATCGATCTCTCGCAGATCGATTTCGACGGACTGGCTTCGCGCTTCGCCGGTCGCAAGCGCGCTGAGACCGACAAGCTGGCGGCGCTGCTCAAACAGCGAGCCGTTGCTGCGGCACGGCGCAATCCGACCCGGCACGACCTGGTGGCTCGGATCGAGGAACTCATCGCTGAATACAACGCTGGTTCGCTGAACATCGACGAGTACTTGCGTCGGCTCGTAGTGCTGTCGCAGGACCTGAGTGTCGAAGAGCGTCGTGCGGTTACTGAGGACCTCACCGAAGAAGAGCTCACGATCTTCGATCTCCTGACCAAGCCGGTTCCGATGCTTGACGAGGCACAGCGCGAGGTAGTGAAGGCCAGCGCCAAGCGTCTGCTCCAACACATCCACGACAAGCTCGTCCTGGATTGGCGACGCAAGGCCGCAACATCGTCGGCGGTACTCGCCGAGATCCGCAACGTGCTCGATCATGACCTTCCGGCCGACCCGTATCCGCCGGAGTTGTTCGATGTGAAGGTTCAAGCAGTCTTCGACCATGTGCTTGGGTCGTACGGCGACGATGGCTCGTCCGTTTACTCGGGGGAGGACGTCGCTCCTGTTGCTGGTGGCCCCGTCGGTGTGATGACGAAGCCGGACATCGACACGTTGGCGGAGAGCGTTGTCGAACGCATCCGCAACGACGCCGTGCTCGCATCGAGAATCACCGAGCAACTGGGCCTTGCGAAGGGTGCCGCGTTCCGGACCATCCAGGAGATCATCGAGAACGACGAGGACTACGCGGTCGAGTTCAAGTCGACGGCGCGATGGGATGTTCGGGAGTCGAAGCCAAATAAGGCGATGGAGGATGCAATCGTCAAGACCGTTGCGGGTTTCCTCAACACCGACGGCGGAACGCTCCTCATCGGTATCGGCCCGGATCGTGAGGTCGTCGGTCTCGCCCACGACTACCCGCTGGTGAAGCCGACGAACGGCGACGGTTTCGTGAACTGGCTGAGCACCCACCTCGCCAACGCCATCGGTCACGCAGCAGTGATGCGCACGAGGGCCCGCATTCGCGAACACCAGGGTGCAGAGATCTGCCGCGTAGACGTCGCTGCCTCATCTGTCCCGGTGTGGGCGAAGACGAGTAAGGAGCACCGCGTGTTTTTCGTTCGCATGAACAATTCCACTCGCGCCATGCCTGAAAGCGAGTTGCCCACCTATCTCGTCGATCGCTACGGAGCTTGAAATGCCCGAACCTTGTCGTCGATCGACGGCGTATGGATCGGCCTCGATCAAGTGACTGAACCGTTGAACTCCGGCAGCCCAACTTACGATGAGTTCGAGAAGTGGTACGCCTCCTACTCCCAACGCGTCCTTGATCCGACGCGGGAATCCATCGCTCGAAAGTTGAACTCCGTGTTGGACGAAGCGCTTACTGAACGCGACCGGGCACAGGTTCGCGTGGTTGGCTCCGGTCGGACAAAAGCGACGCGCCGAACGTGGAACAAGATCAATCGGGACAAGTATCGGGCACGATTCGGAAGGCCGGACGACGCGACGGCGATCATCGACGATCTAATCGGCATCCGCATCACTTGTAACAACTTGGCGGACCAGCGGCGGGTCGTGGAGGCCTTGGCTGCCCTACCGGATCGGGAAACCCTTGATCCCAATGACGTTCTTGCTGTGGAACGCGACAGCCAGCGGCCGTACGTGACGGAGGTGAAGGAGAGCGGCTACCGCGCTTACCACCTGAACCTCCTTGCATGGGCCGATGTTGGCCTCCAACGAGTCTCCGTTAGAGCTGAGCTGCAGGTCAGAACTGTTTTACAGGACGCGTGGGGAGAGTTGACTCACGAAGATACCTACAACGCCACTGAGATTCCGACGCTGGCTCGTCCCCTGACGAGACGCCTGGCTGATCTCTTGGCGATTCTCGATGACATTGCCGAGGACATCCGAAACGAGTTGGACCGACTCGATTCATCGGCGGAAGTGCCCGAACCCGCTCCGGACCCCCCACAGGACCTTCCGACGTCACAGTTCGAATCGGCTGCGGCGATTTTGCTGCAGCGCGTTGAAGCGGCGGAGCGGCCAGTCGATCTTGCGAGCCTTGCGTTCGCCGTGAGGCGCGAAGTCGGTTCTACGGATGGCTGGTTCGGATGTGGTTCCTTCAAGGCCTTCCTCAAGCAGGCGGTCCCAAATATCCGCTTAAACGCCTACGGGCCCTCCTATGTTATTCCGACGGCGTACAAGGGTCCGATGCCGGGAGAGGCCGGTTGGAGTCAAGTTTGAGGCTTGAGCCCCGGAGGTCACAGGGGCCTGCGGATCAGTGTTGCGAGTCGCTGCGCGCGGCGAGCGTGTTGCCGCGTAAGTAGGCCACTAGCGGCGGGTACCTCGCTCGTGGCACGTAACGCAATTGGGTCCGACATCGGTGTGGATCGAATTTCGACGCTCCCACAGTCACACCCCGTCAGTAGGCTATGCAAAACGGAAGGAATCTGGACTTGAAGGCAAAGGCAGACAGCGCACTGACTGACGAGACAACGCCGAAGGAGGCAGAGCCGAAGCGCGTCCGAAAGCAGAGGCCCTATCCCAGCGGGACCTTCGAGAACACTCTTGAGCTCGCTAATGCCATACAACTCCACGCCTCCGGCGGCGAGGTTCGACGCCTCACGTTGCTCGAGAAGATGGGTAAGTCACCGACAAGTAGCGCCACGCGCGATCTCATCACCAATTCGAGCAAGTACGGAATTACTGCTGGCAGTTACACGGCAGAGTCGCTGACGCTTACCTCTCAGGGTTCGGTGGCGTCTGATCCGACGCGCGCCGACGCGGCCCGCAAATCTGCACAGTTCGAACTCGGTATTCGCAAGGTGGAACCCTTCGCGGTGCTGTTCGACGCGTTCGTTGGGAAACGATTGCCATCTCATGAAGTGATGCGTGATTTGCTCCTTCAGAAGGTCAAAGGGCTAGATGATCCCCGAGAGTGCGTAGACCTTTTCGTTGTAAACGCGAAGTTTCTCGGTCTCCTGCGGAACATCGGTGGGGTCGAAACTCTCGTCGCAGTCGAAGATGCCTTTGACTCCAGCTCGGGCGATCGCCAGGACCCGAATCAATCAACTTCGGATGGGCCGAGTCCCGCCACCGCTCCGGCCGGAGTCTCCGCGTCCCCGGGTTCTGTTGGACAAGTCGACTGGGAAAACCTGTGCTTCTTCATTGCTCCTATTGGGTCTGACGGATCAGATGAACGAAAGCACTCCGACCTGTTCTTGCGTCAAATCGTTGAGCCAGCTCTCGCTGAGACCTTGACGGTCATTCGAGCGGATGAGATCGACGCAAGTGGCCTGATCACGTCGCAGGTGATTGAATATTTGGCAAAGGCCAGACTGGTCGTCGCTGACCTTTCGTATCACAATCCCAACGTTTTTTACGAGCTCGCGTTGCGGCACGCCGTGCGAAAGCCTGTAGTCCACATTATAAGGAAGAGCGATCGGATTCCTTTCGATATCAATCAAGCGCGAATGATTCAAATTGACACCACGGACATTTACTCGCTAGTTCCGCAGATCGAGACTTACCGTTCACAGATCGCAACCTTTGCGAAGGCTGCGCTTGCCGCCGACGAGACATCTAGTCCACTCGAACTGTATTACCCGTCGTTTTGGGACGACTTCGGCAAGATGAAGCGCTGAGCAGCGAGTTCTTCAGCGCCGGGCTCGTCTTGTCCTCGATCGTTTCGACGATCATCCCTAACGTTCATCCCTACGTTCATCCCTACAACTGTCCGGACGGACCACTTCGAGACGGATACCCCGGACGCGAAACCGCACGTCACAGCACCACGCCGAACAAGACGGACGGACCGGGATGACCCACACGATCTTCGAAGGGACGTCGGAGATCCAGCAGTTGGTCATCGCGCGAGCCATATCTGGGTTGCGGATTGAGTGAGTATCGCCAAGCTTTCCGGCGCCGTATCCGGATCGCCGGAAGCGAACGGTCGGCCCTCCTTCTCGTGCACTCAGTCGCCCGGAGAGCGTCTGAGTGCACGAACATGTCCAACCTCACGACGTCTCGAACACTGCCCACACGGCGCAACACCGGCCCGGCCTGGCCTTGTCAGGTTGTGCCGACAGGGAGATCCAGTGTCACTCGGGCACCGCCCGTCTCACGGTTCTCGGCCGTCACCGTGCCGTGGTGCATTTCGACGACGCGCTTCGCAATGGCCATGCCGAGACCCACTCCGCCCTTCGTGTCCCCTCGACGGAACCGGTCGAACACGACGGGGAGGAGTTCGGGCGGGATGCCTGGGCCGTCGTCGTCGACGGTGATCACGCAGCGGTCGCCGACGCCGCGGGCCGACACCTCGACCGACGTCGCCCGCGTCACCGAGTTGCGCACGAGCGTGTCGAGGGCCTGGCGCAGGAGGCCGTAGTCGGCATCGACGGTGATGGGCGCGGTGTTCTCAACCTGCTGCGTCACGCGACAGCCGTCGTCACGCACGCCGGCAACGACCTCTTCGACGAGGAAGTCGAGCCGCAGCGGCCCGGTGCGCAAGGTGACCTGGCCGGCTTCGAGACGGGCCAGCTCGAGCAGTTCGTCGACACCCTGTCGGGCCCTGGACGCGGCGTCGAGGATCTCGGTCAGCGACTCGCGGTATGCCGATGCTTCGCGATCGCGCAGCAGCGCTTGCGACGCCGAGGCTCGGATCGTGGCCAATGGAGTGCGCATCTCGTGGGCCGCGTCGGCGATGAACTCGCGTTGCTGACGGAGGGCCCGCCGGGCCGGTCCGAGCGATCTGCCGGCCAGCCACCAGCCGGCCAACGTGGCCAACAGCCAGCTCCCGAAGCCGGCAAGTCCGATGTCGCGGCGTGCATCCCCTTTGCTCTGCGCGGTATCGCTCAAGTCGAACGCCACGACGAGCGCCTTCTGGTCCTCGACCTTCCTTGCGACTGCGACGAACGAATTGTCGCCCTGATGAAACGACTCGCGCACTGAGGAATCCATCGCTTGCTTGGCGAGCCGGCCGAGGGGTGGCTCGAGCCATGCGGAACCGAATGGTTCCGACGACGAGCGGTCGCCATCGAGCGTCACCAGCCAGGTGTTGTCCCGTTTGCCCTGGAACGCCGAGTAGTCGGGCAACAACTCGGTCAGGCGGGTCTCGGCCTCGCGCTCGGCCGAGGTCTGGATCTGTGACGACGCCGAGCGCACAGCAAGAAGTGTCACCAGAGCGATTGCGAGTGCCGACAGCACGCCATTGAGGAGCGTCAGACGGATTCGGACGCGTCGGAGATCCATCAGCGCGCTGACTGTTCGGAGTCAGGCGTGTGCAGGAACCGGTAGCCGGCGCCTCGAATGGTCTCAATCGGCAACGCATGGCCGGGCCGGTCGAGCTTGCGGCGCAGATTGCGGACGTGGACGTCGATGACGTTGGACAGCCCGTCGTAGTTGGCGTCCCACAGCGCATCGATCAGCTCGGTGCGCGACACGACCTCATCGAGGTGGGCCACAAGATGGTGCAGCAGCGCGAACTCCCGAGTGGTGAGCGGGACGAGGATGCCGTCAACCAGGACGCGTTGGCCGGCGACATCGACGACGAGATCGCCGACGGTCAGCACAGGATTTCGGGCTGCGTGCGGACGCCTCAGGAGCGCACGGATCCGGGCTGCGAGCTCGCCGAAGTCGAAGGGCTTGGGGAAGGTAGTCGTCGGCTCCCGCGTCGAGGCCCGCGATGCGTTCACCGATGGCGTCCCGAGCCGTGAGCATGAGCACCGGGACGGCATCGCCCCGCGCCCGCAGCTCGCGGCAGAGCCCGCTGCCGTCGCCATCGGGCAAACCGAGGTCGAGGACGATGAGCGCATACGCGGTTTCGCGCAGCAGGTAGCGGGCCGTGGCGAGGTCGTGAGCAAGGTCGACCGCGTGACCTTCCTCCACGAGCCCGCGCTCGAGCACGCGCGCCAGGGGCCGTTCATCTTCGACGACAAGGATTCGCATGGGCTGCGCGCAGTGTCGCACGTCCGCGATGAAGGCGCGATGAAGCCTGCACGCAGTCCGGCCGAACTTCACCGTGGCTTCACGGTCGTGTCCATACCGTTCACCTCCATGGCTGATCCCACCGCCGCCGCACTGGTTGCCCACGTCCTGCGCCGCCTCACGTTCGGTCCCTCCGAGGAACAGGTCACCCGCTTCTCGACTGGCGCGAGCGACCCCCGCGCGGCTGCCGCTGCGGCGGTCGACTGGGCGCTTGCGGCGAAGCCGAGGCCAATCGCACCCGACACGCTGGGCGAAGACGGAGCGGATGCATCGCTGCGGGGCTGGGTCGACAACATGCGATCACCCGATGCCGGGGTGCACGAGAAGATGACCTGGTTCTGGCACGGCCACTTCGCCACCTCGAGTGAGAAGGTGGGCAACCTCGCACTCATGCATGCGCAACAGCGATTGTTCCGTACGCATGCGATGGGCAACTTCGCAACCATGCTCCACGCCATCGTGCGCGACGCGGCGATGTTGCTCTACCTCGATGCGGCAGGGTCTTCGGTCGAGGCGCCCAACGAGAACCTGGCCCGCGAGTTGATGGAACTGTTCTCGTTGGGCCGCGGCAACTACACCGAGGCCGACGTGAAGGCGGGCGCGCTCGCGCTGGCGGGCTGGGACGTCGACTACGACACCGGCAAGGTGACCCGCGACCCTGAGGCTTCGCTCGGCGGTGAGGTGGTGTTCCTCGGCCGCAGGGGCCGTCTCGATGCGACGGACATGGTGGACACCATCCTGTCGAGGCCGGCCTGCGCGGTGTTCGTTGCGTCCCGAATCCATACCTACCTCGTCGGCGTGGCACCTGCGAAGGCCCGCGCCGAACAGCTGGGTTCGGTGTTGCGGGCTGCGGAATATGAGATCCGACCCCTGGTCGAGGCAATCGTCCGCCACGACGACTTCATAGGCACACGTATGAATCGGCCGCGGTTCGCGATCGAGTGGTTCATTGCGGCCGTGCTTGCGCTCGGCCCGCCCCGCGAAGGCGCGAAGGAGGAGCTCGACGTGTGGACGTTGGAGGACCTCGATCAACTGCCGTACCGCCCTCCGAACGTTGCCGGGTGGCCGCCGGGGGCGAAATGGCTCGGAGCGGGCCAGCAGCTGACGAGGAGCGCCTATGTGTGGGACGCGAGTTGGCGGATGCGGCCGATCGAGGGTCGTGACCTCGTCGGGGCTGCGCTGCGCCGGGCCTCGCTCCACGACGTCTCGCCTGCGACGCGGGCGGCATTGCAGGACGCAGCGATCGCCACTGCGGGCAGTGCCGACTCACTGTCGGTGTCGCGCCGCCTGATGGCGGCGGCGCTGTGCTCGCCCGAGTTCGCGCTGGCATGAGCATGAGCGCGCCACCGAGGACGCCGCTTCTCCTTTCGCGTCGGCAGCTGCTCCGGGTGCTCGGACTCACCGGTGTGGCCGGCTTCGGCGCAGCAGTCGCCGGAGGATGCGCTGGGGCCGACCCCGACGCCGGGGCAGCGGCTGTCGACGCAGTGCCGACCGCGCTTCCGGCTGTCGTGCGCACCAAGGCCGACGCTGCCGCGCCCCGTTCGCTGGTCGTTATCGAACTCCAGGGAGGTCACGACGGCTTCGCCATGCTCGTGCCATACGGCGCCGCTCGTTTCCGTCGATTGCGCGATCACATCTGGGTCGATCCCAAGGACCTCCATGTCCTCGACGACCGATATGCGCTGGCGAAGGGTTTGGCCCCGGTGGCGAAGAACCTGGCGTTCGTGGAGGGCGTCGGTGTGGCCAAACCCGACCTCTCTCACTCCGCCATGCTGCAACGGTGGTGGCAGGGCGACCCTGAGGGCGCACGGGGCTTGCTGACGGGTTTCCTCGGCCGATGCTGCGATGCCGCCCTCGGCGCAGAACCCGTGACCGGCGTGAGCATCGGCGGTGGGTCGACTCCTTCGCTCGGATCCTCGACGGCCATCACTGTCTCGCTTCCCAAACTGGACGCGATTCGCGACCTGATGAAGGACGAGCCGGAGCAGCGGCGTCTCCGGACGGCTCTCGCCACTGTCGCGGGTGGGCGCGGAGGTGTCGGCGACCCGGCATCGGACGCCTGGTTCGATCTCGCACGCGCTGGTCTCCGGGCCGGTCTCGATCTGTCCAAGATGATCGGCGGGGTGACGGGCGAGGATGCCCGGTACCCCCAAGGCAACGACCTCGGCGCCGCGCTGGCGTCCGTTCGCCAACTCATCTCCGCGGGTTCGGGTGTGCGGGTGTTCCACATACCGTGGGGCGACTTCGACACCCACACCAATGAAGTAGGCACACATACGGATCACATGAATCGGCTCGGCGTCGCATTGGCCGTGTTCCGCGATGATCTCGCCGCCCACGGGCTGAGCGATCGAGTGCTGGTGGCGACGACGAGCGAGTTCGGCCGCCGACCGGAGGCCAACGGAGGGGGAACCGACCATGGCACAGCGTCGACGATGCTGCTGATGGGTCCTGTCACGTCCGGTCGCCACGGCCTGCCGGTTGACTTCGGTCGCCTCGACGAGAACGGCAACGCGAAGGCGACCGTATCGATGGCGGACTACTACGTGACACTGGCTGGCTGGCTGGGTGTCCGACCTGAGGATGCGATGGCGGGGGTGAAGGGTTCGGTCATCGCCACCCTCGGTGCCACCGCGCAGGTGACCGCTCCGCCGCGGGTGGCGTAGCGGGGCGCCGATGCGCGTCGCGTTCGGTGCCTACGCGTTCGCTGCGGACCGCATGTCCGGCGCCGAACACGCGTTGGCGAGGCACGGCAACCCGAGCATCGACTGCCACGCTCGAAGTGTGCCCGCGTACCCGGCCCCGCCGACGGTGTGTGGCCCAGGGGTTGCGCTCGGCGCGATCCACAGGTTCGGTACGGGACGGTCCTCGTCGTACCAGATGAACACCGCGACCCGGCCGGCTCGGTATGCCGGGCTATCGAGAACGGGTTGCACGTGTGCCCTCGCCCAGGCATCGACGACTTCATTGCCGCAGTCATGGCCGTCGTTGCACTGCGTCGGCGTCACGAAGGCAAAGGCGGGAAGGCGACGCGGATCGAAGTCGCCGAGCGGGCGCACCTGGGTGCTGCACTGCGCACGGTCGGTCGGGCCCCAGAGGTAGAGCGCAGGGATGTGCTTGGCCGCATTCCCATCGTCGCTGCATGGCACCGTGGCACCCTCGACATAGTTCACGGCACTGCGACCCACATGACGGAGTTGTCGGAAGATGCTGTCTGCTTGCGTGCTGCAGGACGCTGAAGGCTTGCAGTCGTCGACCGTCGCCGGTTGCGCCGTGCCCGTCAACTGGGCGACGTACTGCGAAAGGCTGTTCTGCCCGGTGTCCGCCTCGGTCCAGTCGGTGAAGTACGCGCACCGCTCGGCGAGCTTGTGAAGATATGGCATGTCCCTGCCAAATCCCAGGCCGACGCTGTCCCACGTGCGGTTCTCGAACGCGAACACCACAACGGAGCTGTATCGCCGAGGAGCCGTGGCTGAACGATTGCAGATGGCACTGTTCAGGGGGCCGGTTGCGCCGTCGACGGGGCTTGCCTCGAGCGCGCCGCCAAGCGCGAACACGCCGGCGAGGATGGCGACAACCGATGCGCCGAAGACGGACCGGGCGGCCGGGCGGCTGTTCATGTCCTGGCCAAGATCAGGCAAATCGAGTATGTGGACGAGATGATCGACACTGGGAAAGGATGCAACGGTGCTGACCGCAACGCAATGGCAGGAGTACGACAGTTTGGGTTACGTGCGGATCGGTGAGCTCCTGTCCGGCGACGAGCTCGACGCCCTCCGGACGCGGGCCGACGACTTTGCGTTGGGCCGACGATGCAATCCGCACGTGCAGCTGCAGGCGGACACTGGCGGTGCCTACGAGGCGTTGCCCGAGCCAAGGCCGTCCCTCGGCGCCGGCACGCTCCGCTATCGGAAGGTTCAAGGGCTCGAGACCGATGATCTGTTCTCGGCCGTTCTCCGCCAACCGCTCATCGCTGCGCTCGCGGCGCGCCACTACGGTCCGCACGCGACGGTCTCGATCTTCCGGGCCATGGTGATGAACAAGCCCGCCGGCCAGGGCACGGAGTTGCCGTGGCACCAGGATGGCGGGGACGTCTGGGCGCTCGACCGCGATCCGCTGATGACCGTGTGGATCGCGCTCGACGCCGCCAACGCCGCAAACGGTTGTGTCGAAGTCATACCGGGCAGCCATCGACTGGGATTGCTCACGGCACAGGGGAGCACACTCGACCCCGAAGAGTCGAGGAGGGTCTGCCCGAGTGATTCGGTGACGCCGTTGGAGGTCGAACCGGGTCACGGTGTCCTGATGCACAACTGGTTGGTGCACCGATCCGGCGTCAATCGGACAGGCTCGCCGCGGCGAGCGTTCACTGCGTGCCTGATGGACGGGCGGACTCGAAACACCTTGACTGGGCGACCGTTTCCGATGCTGTTCGGCGACGCGCCGGACGTCGCGCCCTATCTCCGCCAGGTCGAGACAGATGCTGCGGCTCTGCGGCACTCGACGGAGGAGTCGGAGCAGTATGCGCTCAGTCTCCAAGACGAGAACCGCACGTTGCACGGGTCGATGGCCGCGGCGACGACCTACGCGCGCAGCCTGGAACAGGAGATCGAGGCCCTACGCCGCCAACTCGGCGAGCGAAGGCCGACACCTGACACCGGGAGCTGAGGACACCTCGGACGATCACGTTCCAGCTGAATCCGGTCAGCGGTCGTCCGGCCGGTTGCGCAAGGCCAGGAGGTCTTCGTCCTTCTGGTGGAGATGGCGACGAAGGTCCTCGGCATAGGTCTCGGCGACACCGGCCCGCGTCTGCAGCGTCCCGGCGTACTTCTCGGCCACGTCCACACGGGCCTCGAGCAAAGCGGCGTACTTCTCTGCGCCCAGCGCACGGATGACCATTTCTGCCGCGTGGGCTTCGGCCACGATTGCCCGGGTTTCGAGATTCGCTGCATGTCGGCCTGCCTGTCCGATTTGCTCCTCCAGGGTCCTGGCCCACTCGCGAAGTCTGTCGATGCTGCGGTTCGCGGCGTCCAACTCGATGTCCGCAAGCTCGTTGAACATCCGCGAGTCCGCAAAGGGATCACCGAGCCGGAGTGCGGGGGCATGCGCGACACGCTCTCCGTCACGCCTTCCGAGCACCGCCTGCAATACCGCTGTCAGGTGGCTTTGCGACATCAAGCGGATCTCGTCGTGCTGTGCGTCAAGGTCGGCACTGATGCGTGCTCGTGCGTCCCAGAGCCGGACCGCCATTGGCTGCAGAAGGCCGGCGTTCAGCTGTGGCACGGAAAGGCTCCAGGCCCCCTGCCCGAGCGCGGCCAGTGCACCCTCGCCCTTCATCTTCGTGTACCCGTCCTGCCAGATGAAAAGGGCCGGCGTGCCATTGGCCAACGCGAAGACGACCGGGTGGTACCGGCTGCTCACGACCATCCATGCGTGACGGCAGTACCAGACCGCCTCACGGGGCGTTGGGATCGGCGCTACCCGGATGCGTGCGGCGCTGCCCACGTCAGAGCGGATCTCCTCGGCGAACGCAACGTCCTCCCGGATCCGCAGTCCCATGACATCGCCGACATGAGGGACGAGCACGATCAGCGCAGACGTCTCCCGGCTCAATCCGACGAGCTGCTCGGTCAGGCGCGCACGCATTCGGGGCTCAGTCGTCGTGTCAAAGCGGTTCAGCGTGACCGCAATGAACGGACCTTCCGCCACGATCGCACTTGCGCCGGCCGGCTCCGCCGGTTCCAGCCCGACGGCGTCGTCAAAGCCGTATCGAAGCCGTTCCTCCGCGACGCCCAGATCGGAGGCGATCCGGAATGACTGCGGATCCCGCACGCCGACGACCCTGCAACCGGCAAGGATCTCGCTGACCAGCTCTCGGTTGCGCATACCGAAGAACGGACCGAGCGCCTGACCGGTAGTGGCGACAGGTCTTCCTGCGTGCCGGGCGGTGCGCACCAACGCAACGCGTTCGAAGACGTGATCGGGCCACGCCCGCGAGAGGTTGCCCCCGCCCGCGATGATGACCGCATCGCTGGCCCGTATGGCCTCGAGCGTCAATGCCCATCTCCGGTCAGCGCTGCTGGCCCATGACTGCGGACCTGATGCGAGCACCTCGTCGATGCGCTGCAGCATTGCCTCTCGTTCCGAACCGTTCGCGCAGCCGGCAAAGCCGAATGTCGGGATCGAATCGACGGCGAGCTCGTCCGCCGACCGGTGCGTATCAGCCGATATGACTGTCCACTGGATGTCCGGATCATAACTTCGGGCCGCATCCAAGAGGCCGAGCATCATGGCCTCGTCACCGACGTGGTAATCGCTCGAATGGCCGATATCGCCGATTGCTACGACACGAGATACCGTCGCCCCTGACCGGCCGCCGTGTTCAGCGGGACGCATCGACCGGACACATTCGTGCCACCACACCCGCGTCCGGGACGAGTGCAGGCGATGGTCGAAGCGCGTTGCGCCGCAACAACTCGATGATCAGCTGCGTTGAGATCTGTGGGCTCAGGTCACCAGCGGGAAGGCTTGCCGGGTCCGGTGCCTTGCCACTGGGGCACCCGGTGGCGGCAATGGATGCTGCGCTTCGCACACGTTCGCGCACAGCCTGGTTCCAGCCCACGAAGCCGCGCGCGTAGGAGCGCATCGGCGCGAGGCCGGACACGAACGCGGTGGCCAAGATTCCGGGAACGGCTACTCCCGCGAGGAAGCGCGTCGTTCGGAAGCCCGCGCCGCCAGTTCGCACCTCGATGCGCCTCAGAACGATACCGATCACGGGCGCGACCGCAAGGACGAATGGCAGGGCGACGCTCTGCAGGTAGCGGTTGAAGTCGACGAAGTTGAAACCCGCCATCCCGGCACGTGATTGCGAGAGCGCGATGGTCACGGCGGCGGTCGCCGTGGTTCCTGCGATCAGCATCACGAATGGTGGTCCGGTGATCCAGCGCCGCCAGCCAGCGAACGCGATCACTGACACGGCGACGATGAGTAGTACCAGGCCAGCGGTCTCCGTCCGGCCGGCGAGCCCTCCGACGGCCCGTAGGAGCAGATGGCCACCGAACGCGAATCGGGTTCGCAGATCGGCTGGGAACGGCGGCCCGAGGTCCCCGGCGAGGTACCACCATACGAGGGCGAGCGCGCCGGGCGCCACCGCGAGGGTCGGCAAACCTCGCCACGAGATGACCACTGCGACTGCCACGAGCGTCACCCCGATGATGGCCGTCCCCGAGTCCACTCCGACGGCAAACGAAGTCAGTGTTCCCACGGCGATGCACATCGGGAGCGAGGCCCGCTGAGTCAGTACCAAGGCGGTCGCGGCGACCCCTAACGCGAGGGACAGGGTCGGTGAGACCTGGACTGCGAACAGGAAGTTCTGCGACGCGACTCCGAGGTAGGTGAGGAGCGCGGCGAGCAGCAGGCTGGTGACGGTGGGTATGCCGGATCCGCGGAGAACGGACGCGATGGCGACGTGCAGAACTATCAGTGCGCATATGAACACGACTTTGATGAACGTATTGTCATCGACGCCGAACCACGACGTCTGTGCGCGGTACAACCAGTACTGCAGCATCCACAAGTGGCCGTTGAACGACGATGTCGTGCCCGCCCAGAACGGCAGTCGGACCACCCGATCGATCATGGACCATTCGTCATAGAAGAAGTAGGTGTGGCGAAGTCCGTACGCAGCCCAGAAGCCGCCGAGACCGGGGATGGCGATCCAGGGTATCCAGCGGAGAACCTTTGTGCCCCGCGGCCGGGAAGCGTCACCCCGGTTCACCGGGAGCAACTGGTGATCATGTCGCGTCGGATGTGTCCGCGGGTGTGACCGCGGCGTGCGTCTCAAGCGCTTCCACTCGTCCGGTGAGTCGGTCGAGGAACGCCGCCTGTTGCCGGTGCGAGTCGGTGATCGATGCAGAAATCCGGCCGACGGATGTACCGAGGTCGGCCACGAGTGCGTGCAGCGTCGTCGAGAGCTCTTGTCGCTCCAACGCATCGTCGGTGACCATGGTCCGACGCTGCTGTTGGAGCTCTGCGATCCGGTCGTGGAGCTCGCGGTGGCGTCGATCGGCTTCGTCGGCCGCGTCGTTGCGGAGTCGGTCGAGCTCGTCGAGACGCAGGGCGATCGAGTCCAGCTTTTGGTCGATCAGTCGGCCGGCGGCATCGGCTTCGGCTTCGGCTCGCATCATGTCGAGACGCGCATCGATATCCGTGCGCAATTGATCGCCGACGATCCGAGCGGCGTTCACCACGCGGAATTCGATCGATCGCCCGAAGCGCTTGCGGAGAAGACCGAAGGGACCGTCAACCATGTCGTAGCTCCCATAGTTCGAGTAGGCGATCGCGGATCCGCACACCGCTGGCGACTGGTGAGAATCGGTTTGCGAGGTCTTCGCGTGCCGCAGCACCAACCTGTGTGGCGCCGATCGGATCCTCCACGACGCGGCGCATGAGCTGTGCTGCCGTCGGCACGTCGGGCTCCGCCCAGAATCCGTCGGCGGGATAGGGCCCCGCCCCGTGCCCGATCGAAGTGCTGGTCCAGGGGACGAGGTACGCAGTCTCCGGCGTCATGAAGTCCATGTTGCCGGAATACGCCGTGGCGATCACCGGCTTGCCGAGCGCCATCGCCTCGGCCATGGTCAATCCGAGCCCCTCCGCTCGATGAAGTGATATGTAGCAGTCGCACGCAGCGAAGAGCGCACCCATCACGGCACGATCCATGTGCCCGTCGAACACGACGATGTCCGACCGCCAGCGCGCAGCCCATCGCAACTGTTCGAGTTGCTGCTGATGGTGAGCGCCGTTGATCGTCTTGATCATCAGCATCGGTCCTTCCTCATTGCTGAAGGCCGCACTGAACGCATGGATCACTGCTATCGGGTTCTTTCGCTCGAAGACACTCAGGAAGTCGAACGAGAAGAGGAACGTGAATCGGTCGTCGAGGCCGAAGTCGGATTTCGCCAAGCCGTCCGCGATCGGTGGGGCAATCAACGGAATTGGCATGACATGTACGGGCCGATTGAGCGCTGTCGTGACCAGCGCGCGGCGAATGTGCTCTGTGGCGACCCAGACCTCGTCGAGTAGCGAGAACGCATGTGCGAGGTCTTTCGGGAAGTGCTCGACTTCCCAGAACCATTGACCGATGACGTGCCGGTCGCGGAAGAACGCATCGCCGAGCTGCTGGCGTACTGATGCCAATTGATCTGCATTCACCGACAGCAGGACGGCATCGTGGCGGGCGGGATCCGGGGCGCGGAACGCGTGTTGCTGCCGACTGGCGCTCTGGTGGCAGCGGATGCTCGACACCGGAACCCCGGCCGCTTCGAGTGCGGCGGTGATGAGTCGAACCGCCTCGCCGGTTCCGAGCTCGGCAGTGAAGTAGCCGACGACGTCCACGCCGAAGTGCTCGCGCGAGATGTCCGTGACGACCGTGGTCGGACGCGGCTCTGCGAGTTCGAGTAGCGCAAGTGGCTGACTCTCGAATCGGCCTCGGGCGCGTGTCCACTCCCAGAACCGATCCGTCGCGCCGCCGGCCACCTCCGGAAAGTGATGACGGAGATCTGCACGGGCCAGCCAGAGGAGCTCGAGGAAGCGCGGAAGGGCGGTTTGGCCGGTGGGGCTCGGCTCGGACAGCCATCGTCGGAATTCGGTGGCCCCTCCGGGAAGGAAGGGGGTCGGTGGTCGAGGCGCGCCTGTCGGGGCCGCGCGTACGAGTTCGTCGTGGTACATCCGGCGCAACGGCCGATCGAGGGTGAGGCCCGGGAATGCTTCTGCCCAGCCGTACGTCAATTCATCGTGATGATTCGTCTCTGACGCCAGTACGTCGAGTGCGTATTGTTCGCCAAGTTCGCGAGCCACTGGATGGTCGCTCAGCAGCGCGCGGGGGTTCGTCGGCGTGTATCGGGACAGCCACCATGGTTTGGTGCGGTCGTAACCCGAGAAGTGGAAGAAGCGGAGCCGCTCCTCACCGACCCACACGGAAGAACCGGTCCGGTGAAGCACTCGCTGGTCGAGGTTCCAATACGCAACGTTGTATGCAGGGCTGCGCTCGATGTGTGGTGAGAAGAGGGGAATCGCAAGGTCGATCCAACGCTGGTCGGTGAACAGATGAATTGAAGGATCGATGAGCGAATGATGACGGAGACGCTCGGACCACCACCCGAGCATCGGCAGGGCGGCCCGTGTTACACCGATGTATCCGAGGTTGTAGACACCGGCGGCCATGATGTCGGCTTCTGACGGGAAACGACCATCGCGGGCAATGGGTTGCAGGCAGTGTGGTGTCAGTGACCATCCAGCTGATACTGTCGAATCAATCAGTGGATGCAAGGGTGCATAGATACATATGTCGGGATCCAAATACAGAACGACATCAGCTTCATTCAGGAGTTGACGCAGTACGAAGGGTTTCAGAGATGTCGCAAATTCGGTCACGTCGTATGCAGCCGCCATGTAGTGGTAACCCTCCTCGCCCATCTCCAAATCGGTGATGGATAGGACCTCGAAGCACTCACCGACCAGTGCGCGGCTGGCGAGGGGATGGTCGATCAGGGCAACAACGAAGCGGGCGTCGGGATGATGCTCGAGGAACGAACGGGCGACAACACGGGCCAATGGCAGGTAGTTGTGTGCCACGATCGTGCAACCGACCAGAGTCGTCCGCATCCGGTTCGCAGACGTCATCGGATCCGAGGGTAGTGGCCATGCTTCCACTGACTGTTGCACCCCCGACGATTTCGGCTCCTGCAACTTCGGCGCCGTGAGCGGCGTTCGGGTCCGGGCAACGACGGCGTACTCTCACCGCCATGCCCGCCGTCTTCGTCCATGGGAACCCCGAGACCGCCGTGATCTGGGAACCGCTTCTCGGTGAACTCGGTCGCACGGACACGATCTGCCTCTCACCGCCCGGGTTCGGCGCACCGGTGCCGACAGGGTTCGGTTCGACCCGCCTCGAATATGGTGAATGGCTCATCGGCGAGCTCGAGAAGATCGGTGACCCGGTCGATCTGGTGGGCCACGACTGGGGTGGCGGGCATGTGTTGCACGTTGCGATGTACCGCCCCGACCTTGTCGCGTCGTGGACGTCCGACGTGCTCGGCCTGCTGTCGCCGGAGTACGTGTGGCACGACGCGGCCCAGCTGTGGCAGACACCGGGTGTCGGCGAGGAGTTGGTGTCTGCGATGACGGGAGGCTCGGACGACGAACGCGTCGCGCTGATGGAGGCGTCGGGCATGGCCGCGAGCATCGCTCGTTGCCTCGCGCCCGGGATCGATGCCGTCATGGGTACGAGCCTGCTCGCCCTTTACCGCTCGGCAGTGCAGCCGGCAATGGCGGCGTTGGGTGAAGACCTCCCCAAAGCCGCAGTGCGTCCGGGGCTCGCGCTTCTGGCCGAGAATGACCCGTATCTCGGCGCGCACGAGCCGGTGTACCGGTCGGCCGAAGCGGCCGGCGCGCGAGTGGTCCCGCTGGCCGGTGTCGGACACTGGTGGATGCTCGACGATCCGTCCCAGGGGGCGCTTGCGCTGACGGCGTTCTGGGCTTCCCTGGCCTGACGCGGCGGCGGAGACCCTTCTCCGGGGGTTGATCGCAGAGCGCTGATTAGGGTGCGCTCATGCAAGTCGGCTCGCTCAAGATCCATCCGATCCTCGATGGCGTGTTCCGCACCCCCGCCCGCGAGATGTTGCGCTACGTCGGCCCGGCCGACGACCCCTGGTCATCTCATAAGGCCTTCATCACTGCCGACGGGATGATCGAGCTCGCTCTCGGCGGATTCCTCTTGCAGGTTGCGGATCGCGTCGTCGTGATCGACTGCGGCCTCGGACCGACGCGGACGAGCGAGGGCATGGAGGGGGGCTTGTTCCTGGACAGCCTGGCTGCCCTCGGCGTGCGACAGGACGACGTCACCGACGTGCTGTTCACGCACCTCCACTTCGACCATGTGGGCTGGGCCACGCAGAAGGGCCGGATCGTGTTCCCGAATGCGACGTACCGCTGCCACCGTGCTGATTGGGCCCACTTCGTCGACGACCCCGAAGGCGGCGCCGCTCGCAAGCTGCTCCCACTTGTCGACCGTATGGAGTTCTGGGAGCGTGACGACACGATTCTTCCGGGCCTCGACGTGCAGGGCGCGCCTGGCCACACACCGGGTTCCACGATCATGGTCGTGTCCGATGGTGGTGAACGGGCCATGCTGCTGGGGGACGTCGTCCACTGTCCGCTCGAGCTCGTCGAGGACGACTGGCAGGCGGTGTTCGACGTCGATCCGGTTCTTGCGCAGCACACCCGTGAGGCCGTGGCCCGGGAACTGGAGGGGACGGATGTGCCGATCGCTGCTGCGCACTTCCCGGGCCTGCAGTTCGGCAGGCTCTTGCGCACCGGGAACCGTCGCAGTTGGGCGTATTGACCTGCTCGCCCCGACGGTGGAATCAGTCAGAGCTGCTGTCGGAACTGCTCCTGGATCTTGTCCATGCGCGAGTTGCTGGCGCGGATGAGCTTGTCGACCTCGGCCCCTTCGCTACCGGCGGACGGCGCGTTGCCGTTGGGCCGCCACGATGCCCACATCTTCGTCATCGTCGTCGCCGTCTTCGCGAAGATCGGGGTCGGCGAGACGATGGCCGAGGAGTAGAGCTGCCAGAAGTCCGTGTCCGGGTAGGTGATGGCGGTGAAATAGCCGATTGCGGTGAAGGCCTTCCCCTCGGCAGTGAACTGGTAGTAGATGTAGAACGCGGGTACGCCGGGGAACGATGGCGGCGCCGTCCTTGCCCGCAGGTTCGTGAGCTCACCGTTGGTCTTCACGATCACCTGGCGCAATGCGGTACCGATGTCGCCGGGCAAGGCAATCGGGGTCGACGCCGACCCGGCGAGCCCCACGAGGTTGCTGTTCGCGTCGATGATCGTGTGGGGGAGCCCGAGCACGACCGCTGCCCCGGTCGTGCTCCGGAGGTCAACCGAGCCGCGGTAGGCGCTCGCGATGTGCCAACCGGTCGGCACAGTGATTGTGCCCGTCCCGTCAGGGAACGTGGCCGCGCCGGCCGTCCTTGGGGAAATGAGCGCTGCGAACATGGCTGCGCTGACGACTACGAGACCGATCCAACGACGCATGACACGCTCCTTCGTTACGGGTACCCACGGACCTCGTGACGATGACGGGGGCCCGTTAGCGGCGCGCTAACGACGCTTCGGACGTTGCATCGGTGATGCGTCGCCGTCGACGGGTCCAGTGCAGTGCGACGGCTCCGGCCAGGCCGGCCACGGTTGCACCGTGGCCGGCGAGGTCCGCTCCCGAGTAGCCGTAGTGCAGGCGCACGGTCGTAACGGTGGGCACGACCACCATGAAGTTCGGCATCACCCGGTACGGGCCCGTGGCGCCCGATGCCATCCAGTTCGGGAAGTACGACGTTCGCACCACGACAGGCACACCCACTCGGTCGACCGTGAAGGTGATGTCGGTGTTCGTCTCCTTGACGTTGCTCACGTTCACGGCGGGCAGGAGACGGGCGGCGGGCGAGGCGAGGAGCGAGATGCCTTTGCCGTAGTTGGTGTCGCCCTTCGGCTTCTTCACCGTGACCGGCAGCCGCGCCCAGGACCGCGGACCGCGCCAGACGAGCGACTCGGGGTACTTGGCGGGGTTCATGTATTGATCCATCTCGATGTCGAGCCAGCCGCCGTCCTGGTTCTGCCCGATACCGGTCACGACGACCGGCTCCTCGGTGAGCGGCGCCACCAGCGCGCTGCGGCGGATCTCGTAGAACGTGAAACACGACTTGCCGTCGACGGCTGGGCACTGGCCGGTGGACCCCACCTTGCGGAGGTCGCGACTGGCGTCGGCGGCGTCGAGTGTGGGCTGGGTGAACGCAAGGTAGTAACGCACGCCCTCGGCGCGGAGCTTCTCGATGCCGCGCTCGAGGTCGAACGACGGATACGGCAGGCCCCGTTGCGGGTTCGACGCGCCGCTGAACTTGATCGAACCGTCGGCGTTCTTCGTCTCCGGAACCGTGAGCAGCGCAGCATTCATCCAGTGGTAGGGAGCGGTCGGCGACGACTCGAAGTACACGCCTTCCATCGACCCGATGCAGCTCTTCGTCCAGAACGGGAGGAGCATGAGGCTCATGGTGGTGCCGAAGCTCTCGAGCTTCTCGTCGTCGTACTCCCACATGGTCCGTCCGCAGCCGTTCTCGCGCCCGACCTTCGCCGCGAGGCGCATGATCCCTTGGTACTCCTTCCAGCCTTCCTGCTCCTGGTAGCCGCTGTAGTTGTAGGCGGCCCAGTCGATCGCGTAGTTGGAATCGCTCGTCGCGGACGCACGCTGGATGCCGAGGTGGCCCTTGGTGATCTTGGGGATCGGCAGCGCGTCGGGGACGAGGTTGAGGGGGACACCGACGCCGACGAACACCAGCGCAGCCACGCCCGCCGTTCCCCACGCCGGGGCGGAGCGCCATGGCCTTCTCGGAGCATGAATCGACCGAACGAGCGCGGTCACCGCGCGGACGAGGGTGACGCATCCGTGAGCACCGAGCAGCAGGCAGGTCAGGAACCAGAAGGGCAGCGCCCTCGCGTTCCACAACCGGAACTGCGGCGCTTGGACGAAGACGGCCGCGCAGGCACCGGCGAGAGCGGCAAGGAAGACGGCGAAACGGGCGTAGTCGAGGCCCTCGACGACCCCAATGAGAAGTGTGCAGATAATCGTCACCGCACCGGCACCGATCCAGGCTCCGGACGTGCGGCCGATGAGGCCCAAGGACAGAGCGCCAACCGCAGCTGCGACCGCAAAGGGTCCGGTTCCGCGTGCCCAGGGTTGCGGGGAACGGACCCGCCGCGCCACGGAACGGACGAGCGAGGTGATTGCGCCGAGCACCCCGATTGCGCCGAGCGCGAGTCCGCCGGCCATGAGGCCGGCGTCCTCCCAGGGCGTCTTCGCCCACCACGGGAACAGGCTCCCGAGATAGGTCGTCGTTCGCTCCCATCCCATGTCGTTCGTGTACGCCAGGTTGTGCGCGAAGGGGATCAGCCAGAAGCCTGCGACGAGCCCGCCGGTCGCGAACACCAGCAGGGAGTCACGCAGCTGCCTTCGCCATTGGTAACGATCGAGGTGCGTGAGTAGGAGCAACGCGCTGGCGCCGAGCACCCACATCGTCGGGAGCAGGTGGCACAGGCCGATCGCGGCAAGCACGAGCGCACTGATGGCTCGTCCGCGTCCGGTGCGCAGCACGTGGACCAGCAGGCCGAGGAACAGCAATCCCAGGCTGAGGCTGATCGAGAACGAGAACTCACCGGCCATCGTCGAGGCGATGTTGCCGCCGTACATCTGGTCCGCGTAATTTCGTCCGAGCAGGAACGGAAACGCCGCAAGACCCATCAGTACCGGCACCGGTCGCCGCACGCCGGCCAGACGACCGGCGCCCCAGCATGCGACCGGCAACGAGAGGATGCCAAGCACGCTTATCAACTTGAAGGCGATGCCGTACGGGACGACGTATGCAAGCGCAGCGATGGCGAGTGCCGGTAAGGGGAAGTAGAAGCCGAGCACGGGCATGCCGGCGAACCAGTCGTTCGACCAGCCGGTGAGGCGCCCCTTAGGGAACAGCGAGCGCTGCACGAAGTCGGGCGTCCACACGTGAGCGCCCATGTCGCCGCCCGTAGGCGTGGTCGACTTCAGCAGGTTGCCGCGTCCCCATCGCCAGATCTGCAGCCAATCGGTGATGCCCTGCCACAACGTCTTCGGACCGGAGTCGTCGGTGCGGTGCGAGTCGCTCGGGAGGACGAAGCCGCCCAACTTCCAGAACAGGATGAGGGTGCCCAGGGCGAGGACGACGAAGCCGGCCTTGGCGCCGGGGTCGGCCTTGCGAGCCCGTTGCAGAGTGGTGCGGAGGCGGTACCTCGACCGCGTCAGCGGCGCCGTCGGCACGAGTTCGTCGTGGGCGCCCGGCGTAGGCGGCGGGTCCAGGGTGGGCGCGACGCGTTCCGCTGCGGGGGCCTCGGTCTCGGGCCAGGCGGGGAAGTCGGTGTCGATGCTCACGGGACTGGCTCACGGCTCGGCGCGGACCGGGCTTTCGTGCCCGGCGCGGCGATGACGCGAGGCTACGCGCTCGGCCGCGTGCGGCAGTCAGCATCCGAGAGTGGGTCGGGACTGGTCGCGGTGCCGCGCCGAATAGACGTGACGCGGGACCTATCCTCGCCCGATGGCCAACAGCACCAGCAACCGCACAAGCACCAACGCAGGTGCACCGATGATCGAGACGGACGTGCTGCAGCGCGTCCTCGGCGCCGCGCTGAAGACGGGCGGCGACTTCGCCGAGGTGTTCGGCGAGGACCGGGTGAACGGCAGCGCTCTGCTCGACGACGGCCGGGTGGAAGAGCTCACCAGTGGCCGCGAACGCGGCGCCGGCGTCCGCGTGATCACGGGCGACACCACCGGCTTCGCCCACACGGCAGACCTCAGCGAGGCCGGCCTGATGGCTGCGGCAGAAGCAGCAGCCGCAGCTGCGCGCAGCGGAGGTGGCGGCGTGCGCGAGGTCGCATTGCGCGACCGCAGCGTCAAGCACCCGCATGCCATCCTCGTCAACCCCATTGACATCCCGAAGAGCCGAAAGGTGGAGATGCTGCAGCGGGCCGACGCCGCGGCCCGCGCCGCCGGAAGCGCCATCCGCCAGGTGACGGTGGGCTACGGCGACTCGCGCCGACGAATCCTCGTGGCCAACTCCGATGGCGTGCTCGCGAGTGACGAGGTCATCCGCACGCGCCTCATGGTGCAGGCCGTCGCCCTCGGCGACACCGGCATGCAGACCGGCTACGACGTCGCCGCCAAGACCATCGGGTGGGAGTTGTTCGACGAGCAGGACGTCGAGGAGCTGGCCCGCAACGCGGCCCGCCGCGCGCTCACGAAGCTGGCCGCCCGCCCGGCGCCGTCCGGCAAGCTCACCGTCGTGCTCGCCCAGGGCGCGGGCGGAACGATGTTCCACGAGGCCTGCGGGCACGGTCTCGAGGCCGACCTCGTGGCCAAGGACACGAGCGTGTTTCGCGGCAAGGTCGGCCAGCGAGTTGCGGCCAAGGGGGTGACGATCATCGACGACGGTTCGTATGCGCGCGAATGGGGCACCAGCGCGATCGACGACGAGGGCAACCCGACGAAGCGCAACGTGCTCATCGAGGACGGCATCCTCACGGATTACATGTGGGACCTGCGCCATGCGAAGAAGGAAGCGCACATACCTTCTGGCAACGGGCGACGTCAGAGCTACCAGTACCTGCCGATCGTGCGCATGACCAATACCTATCTGCTGGCCGGACACGAGGATCCCGCGGCAATCGTGGCCGGCACCCCGAACGGCGTCTACTGCGCCAAGCTCGGCGGCGGCCAGGTCAACACTGCGACCGGCGACTTCGTCTTCGGCATGGTCGAGGCGTACCTCATCGAGGACGGCCGCATCACCGAGCCGCTGCGCGACGCCAACCTCATCGGCAACGGCCCCGAGGTACTGCAGGCCATCGACGCGATCGGCAACGACTTCGCCACCGGCGTCGGCACGTGCGGCAAGGATGGTCAGGGCGTGCCGGTGTCCGACGGCAACCCGTCCCTTCGGGTGCAGGGCATCACCGTCGGTGGGACAGCGTCGTGACCGTGAGCACGCAAAGTATGGAGCTGCTCGACCTCGCCCAGCGCGTGATCGGGTGGGCCAGCGGCGCCGAGCAGGTCGAGGCCTATGTCGCCCACTCCCGCGATACCGAGGTCGAGGTGTACCAGGCCGACATCGAAACACTCTCCACGGCCGAGACCGACGGCGTCGGCATCCGTGTCGTGCTGCCCGGTGCCGATGGCGCACGGCAGGGCTTCGCCTACACGGGCTCACTCGATGAGGCCTCGCTGCGGGCCACGCTCGAAGAGGCTCGTGACAACGCCAGCTTCGGCACACCCGATCCGTTCCTCGGCCTCGCCGCGCCGGATGGCGTCCTCGCCGCCGAGCTCGACCTCTGGCGTGACGAGCTCGGCGCGTTCCCGACCGAGCGCAAGATCGAGATGGCGATGGAGCTCGAGCGTCTCGTGCGGGCCGGCGATTCCCGCATCCGTTCCCTGCGATCGGCCAGCTATGGCGATGGCCTCGTCGAGATCGCCATCGCCTCGACCGCAGGCATCGCCGCCCAGTTCCGCCGGACCAGCTGCAGCCTCGTCGCCTTCGCCATCGCCGGTGATGCGGACGACACGCAGACCGGCTTCGGGTACTCCGTCGGTCGTGAGCCGGGCGAGCTCGTCATCGAGAAGGCGGCCACGATGGCCGTCGAGCGGGCCACTCGACTGCTCGGCTCGAAGAAGCCGGCGTCGCAGAAGGTGACCGTCGTGTTCGATCCCTACGTCACCTCGTCGCTGCTGGGCATCCTCGGCGGCACGGTCAATGCCGAGTCCGTGCTGAAGGGCCGCTCGCTGTTCGCCGACCGCGTGGGCGAGGACGTGGCCGTCGCGTCGTTCACGCTCACCGACGATCCCGTCAACCCGCTCGCCTACGGGGCGGCGAAGTACGACGCAGAGGGCCTGGCCACGCGCCGCATTCCGCTCATCGAGAACGGCGTGCTGCAGGGCTTTGTGCACAACTCGGTGTCGGCGCGTCGTGCCGGGAACGGTGCCGTGTCGACCGGTTCGGCCGTGCGGGGCGGGTTCAAAGGCACGCCGGGCATCGGCTGCCGGGCGCTTTCGCTGGTACCGGGGACGCTCGATCAGAGAGCCATTTGCGCGCAGATCGGTGAGGGTGTGCTCGTCCAATCGATCAGCGGCATCCACTCGGGCGTCAACACGGTGAGCGGCGACTTCTCGGTCGGTGGCGAGGGCCTGATGATCCGCGGCGGCGCGGTAGCCGAGCCGGTGCGCGAATTCACGATCGCGTCGACCATTCAGCGCATGCTCAAGGATGTCGTGGCCATCGGCAACGACACGGAGTGGCTACCCGGCGGCGCCGCCGGTGTCACGCTGGCGATCGAGGGCCTCAGCCTCTCGGGATCGTGACCGACTCGCCGGCCGCGACGAAGGCTGTGGCGCGGACCGAAGCCCGCACCCGGCGCAAGGCGCTCGCACCTGACGTGCGTCGCGTCGCGTCGACAATGATCCGTGCACATATTGTCGCGAGCGCTGCCTTCGCTGCTGCCGACCTCGTACTGACCTACGTTCCTGTCGGTTCCGAGGCCGACGTGCTGGACGTTGTCCGGACTGCACGCGACGCCGGGGTGCGTGCCGCGATTCCCCGCATAACCGCCGATCTCCTGTGGTTTGACGAGATCGACGACATCGACGTTGCGTCGCTGGCGTCGCTTGACGTCGGCGCGTTCGGTATCCCCGTGGCCGCGCGGCCCCGCCCTGTCGTGCCGACGGAGCGCACGCTCGCGCTCGTGCCACTCCTCGCCTTCGATCAGGACGGCCGTCGCCTCGGGTCGGGCAAAGGGTTCTACGACCGCTTCCTGGCGCAGTTCCCGGGTGTTGCCATCGGCGTGGCCTTCGCCGTCCAGAAGGTCGAACGCGTGCCGACCGAGCCGCACGATCGGCGGCTGGACGGTGTTGTCACCGAGGCCGGTTTGCTGGCCGAGGGCAAGCGGTGCCGCGAGGTCTGAAGGGGAACCAAGTCGCCGGGTCAGCGCCGAAGATTGGCGGTTTCGGCACACCCCTCGGCGGCAGGCCACGGGGTGGAGTCGCGAAACTGCAGGTCACGATCGACCGATCAGGCAGTCATCCGCACCACCTGTGCCAAAACCGCCCCGCTTCGAGCGGCGTCAGCCGGCAAGGGTCGCGACCCAGCCGACAACGGTGGTCGTGACTGCGGGGGTCCACTCGTGACCCGCCGCGACGGCGACATCGGCGACGACGGCGCCTGCGCGACGCAGCGTCCGCGCCGCGATCCCGCCGAGGAACGGGTCGACCACCTCGTCGTCCTCGGTGATCACCATCAACGCAGGCGGAAGCTCGGGAGCGTCGGCGGCGAGCGCAGCGGCAACGCAGCCCGGCAGGAACCCGGCGACGCACACCACACCGGCCAGTGGCTGTTCCCGTGTCGAAGCGGCCGCCCAAGCAAGTGCGGCTGCCCCACCTTGGCTGAACCCGGCGACGACGATCGCCGAACCTCCGAGCTCGAACCCGGCCGCAGCGGCGTCGAGCATCGACACGAGCGCGGGCCAGCCGGACTCGGACAGATCGCCCTCCCACCAGGCCACCCCCCCGGGCACGTCGACCGTCCCGCCGACCGAGTGCAGCACGGCATCCGGCCCCATTGCCGCCCGCAGCGCGCCCTCGACGACAGCACGGGCGGAAGCCGTCGAGCCGTGTCCGCCCAAGAGGAGAATTGGGACTGCCATCCGGCCATCCTGCCCGCTAGAGTGCGCCGCACATCACGAGTGGCCGATGCGAGGTGCAACCCCCCGAGTCGGCCCGGCAACCTGGACAGAACACCAAGGTGCCTCCGCCCGCCGGCGGGATGTGGCCACTCTCGGCCGGGTCACCTGACGGAGAGCGGCAACGAACGTTCGCCGGCGAGCGCAGGACCTTTCCGCCGAAGGATCGAACATGACGCAGCCCCAGCACCCACATCCGGAGACCGTCGCCATCGGCGCCGGCCGCAAGGACAACGGCGGCGCACTGTCGCCATCGCTGTGGACCTCCACGACCTACGAGACGGCAAGCAACGCCGAGGCGCGGTCGATGGCGAAGTCGACCCGCGCCACCCGCTTCTACAGCCGCCATGGCAATCCGAGCGTGCGGGCCTTCGAAGACGCGGTCGCCGAGATGGAGGGCGCCGAGGCTGCGAGGGCGTACTCGTCGGGGATGGGCGCGATCAGTGCGGTCGTCCTCGGACTGGTCAACAAGGGACAGCACATCGTCGCCCAGCGACAGCTCTACGGCGGCACGATGCAGCTCCTCACGATGGTCTGCCCGCGCTTCGGGATCGAGGTCACCTTCGTCGACGCGACGAAGCCCGGCTCGTTCGAAGCCGCGATCGAACCCGGTCGAACCGTGCTCGTCATCGCCGAGTCCCCGGCCAACCCGCGGCTCGACCTCGTTGACCTCGACGAGCTCGGAGCGCTGCTCCCCATCACGATGGTCGACTCGACCTTCGCGACGCCGCTGGGCGCCAACCCGCTGAAGCACGGGGTCGACCTGGTGGTGCACTCCGCCACCAAGGCGATGGCCGGCCACAATGACGCCTCGCTCGGTGTGGTCGCCGGCGAGCGAGAGCTGATCGACTGGCTGTGGGGCTTCTCGGTGTTGCAGGGCGCGAACGCGTCGCCGTTCGACGCAATGAACGGGCTCCGCGGGCTGCGCACGTTGGGTGTCCGCCTTCGCCAGCAGACCGAGACAGCGCTGGCTGTCGGCCGGGCCCTCGAGAAGGAAGAGGCGATCGTCGACGTCCGCCATCCGGGCCTCGAATCGCACCCGCAATTCGAACTGGCGCGCCGGCAGTTGCGGATCACCGGCGGACTTGTCACGTTCGACCTCGTCGGCGGAGCCGAGGCGGGGGAGCGTTTCATCGATGCCGTACGGGTCTGCCGGAAGGCGACGTCGCTCGGTGGCCCCGAGACACTCGTCACCCATCCCGCGTCGACTACCCACGCCGGTCTCGAACCTGACGAGCTTG
>JAYUDQ010000337.1:0-1954 GCA_043739745.1 Acidimicrobiia bacterium
GACTCGGACTTCTCGAGCCCCGATCCGGAGACCGGGTTCCAGATCGCCGAGGGCAACAGCCACCAGGGCTACTGGTCCTCCGACGGCAAGTACGTACTGTCAACCGACGAGGACTTCTCGCCCACCCGCACCCTGTGTCAGATCACATCCGGGCCCAATGCCGGGGCCACCGGGTGTGGCGAGTTCGGGTGGACCATGCCGCTGGGCGCGAGCCCCGTCGAGGGCTCGACGGTGTTCGGCGGCTCGGGGTGCGACACCGACCTCAACGGCAATGGCGTCTCTGATCGGGCCGAGGTGCCCTCGGCCGCGTCGACCGGCGCGGCCATCGTGGTCTTCAGCCGTGGCAGCTGCTTCTTCTCCGACAAGGTGGCCACCGGCGAGGCGGCCGGCTATCCGGTCGTCGCCATCGGCAACAGTCATTCCGGAAGCCGAAACGGGCTCGTGGCCGATGCCTTCCTGTGCGGCGGCCAAGGCAGCCCGGTTGCGGGGACGGCCAAGGGCGTCTGCATCGGGCACCGCGGCATGCACCAGCTGTTCAACGACGCGCCTGCCTACGCCGCCCCTGAGGGCTATGTGGCTGGCGGCGACCTGCCGGCCATCGGCACGCTCGGCGCCACCCTCCGGGCTCAAGGCGGCGTGTTCGACGGGTGGGGCTACGTGCACCTGCACGACGCCACCGACCCGAACCTTCCAGAGCTCGACACCTACGCGATCCCCGAGGCCCTCGACCCTGCCTACGCCACCGGCTTCGGCAACTTGACGGTGCACGAGGTGAAGACCGATCCGAGGTTCAAGAAGAACCTGGCGTACTTCTCGTACTACGCCGCAGGGCTGCGCGTTGCCTCGTTCGGACCGGGGGGGATCCAGGAGATCGGCCACTACATCGCAGAGGGCGGTAACGACTTCTGGGGTGTGTTCCCGCTCTGCACCGGACAGTGCCAGCTCAACGACCGCGACCAGGGTCGTGGCAACGACAACGCGAAACGGCCGCTGCTGCTCATGAGCGACCGCGACAGCGGACTATGGATCCTCCGCTACACCGGCAAGGAGTAGCCAGGCGGCGACGGCGGCGCGAAGGTCGTTGCCGGCCACTGCCAGAACGAAACGAGCATCATCCATTTGCAAGGGATCGCGTCGGGTGACTCGGCACCGAGCGGATGGACTTGCCATGACGGCCGGCAGCTTCATCCCCGGTTTCACGATCTACTTCCGGCTCACATCCCGCTGAAATTGCTGACGACGTTCGGCTTCAACCGCCGAGGCCGGCGTCGGCGCGATACCGGGTCCCAGACACGGCCATCGACGAGCAGCCCGTGGGTGAACATCTGTACAGGGCCACTTCCGGCCGTGCGCACGGGATCCGACCCATCGTCGCCTCGCACCAGCAGGTCGTGAACTCGGTCAAGACTGTGCACCTCTTTCGTGAAGGTGGCGGAGCAGAGCACACTCGGCGTGCTCAGCGAAACCCGTCTGGAGCGTGGATAGATCGAAGTAGTCGCGCCACGCCGTGATCTGACCGTCATGGACCGCGAACACGCCAGTGACCGGCAACTCGGCCCAGCCGTTGGGTAGGCGGTGCCGGTCGAGGCGCTCCATGAACACGACTGAGCCATTGGCTACGGTGGTCTTGATGATCCACTCGTTCTCGATCGTCGCCGCGAAGAACGCAGTGACTCGCACCTCGCGCGCTCGGCAGCAACGCAGCGGCATCCAATCGTGAACACGAGCAGCTCGAGCAGACCGATAGCAAGATCATGAACACTCCCCTCATGTCGATCCATTCTCGGGACGACACAGTCGATCGGGGAAGATCGGCCGCGCCGAGCCTTGCCGAACCAACGGTCACCCGTGCTTGGAGATCGTCCTCATCGGGGCGATGACCTGCTCGGCGAAGCGGAGCACGGGCTCCACCTGAAGGGGGTGGCCGAAGTCCATCACGAAGTACGTCACACCG
>JAYUDQ010000338.1:0-1950 GCA_043739745.1 Acidimicrobiia bacterium
CCAAGAAGCCGGCGATCAAACCGATGACTGCCATGACAATGATGAACCACAACATCTTGTGCCCCTTCCGTAGCCGCAGATCGGCTTCGATGCGACGGAAGTTCCCGGAGACGGAACCGCCGAAACACGTCCGGTCGTTCCAGGTCGATGACGCCTTCGCGTTCGCACCCGGGGGTCACGCACAGTCACGCTCCACACCCACTAGTGTCAAGTGTCGGTACCCGCCTGACAGTTCGTGTTCGGTACCTACCTGACAGTTGGTGTGGGGTTCAGGCGGCGTTGATCCTGCGGGGCCGGCCGCCGGGGTTGGCCAGCGCGCCGTGTTCGCGGGTGCGGTCGTGGCGGATCTTGTGGCGGCGGATCAACTGCTCGCCGATCGCGATCTCGACGTGGTCGCCGACGACCGCGACTTGGACCTGGCGTCGCCGATACGCGTTCCCGACCCGATAGCTCGCTCCGGCGAAACTCACGTTGCCCGACGAATCGACCTTGCGGGTCACGGTCACGATCGACGCCGTCGGACGAGGCCGAGGTTCGCGGCCCCGTGTCTGGCGGGCCATGCCAGCGTGCTGCTTGATGGGATCGTGCCGGCGCGCGTGCGTCGCGATCAACACGCCACGGTGATGGAGTTGCACCAGCCCGCCATCGCACACCACGTTCACGTCCTGGCCGGCCAACCACACCCCAGCCTTGTAGTCCGCGGCAGCGAAACTGATCGTGCCCTTGCGGTCCACCCGCCTGATCGCCGATGGTGGCATCACTCCTGCGGGATCCGCCGCCGGTTCGACCGGCCGCGGTGCTCGTTCGCTCTTGGCGAGCTTGAACCGATCCCACGGCGTCGCCATGCCCAGCGACTGATGCGGCCGCACCCGGTTGTAATGCTCCACCCAAACATCGAGCTGGGCCTGCGCGTCCGCGATCGAGTCGAACACCTTGCCGTTCAAGAACTCGACGCGCAGCGTCTTGTGCCACCGCTCGACCTTGCCGGTCGTGGTCGGCGAACGCGGCCGGGTGAGGATGTGTTTGATGCCGTTCTCCCGACAGATCCTGTCGAACAACACCTCACCGGTCCCCGGCCCGAACCGGCCGGTGAACACCTTGCCGTTGTCGGTCAAGATCTCGGCCGGGACACCATGGCGGCGCATCGCCAACCCGAGCGCATCACACGTCGGCCGCGCGGTCGCCCGAGCAACGACGTGCGCGGAGATGCAGAACCTCGAATGGTCATCGACCCCGGACACGATCTTGGCCTCGGACCCATCGACGATCTGCACGCCGCCGACGATGTCCATCTGCCACAACTCCATCGCCCGCGACCGCTCCCACCGCTTGTAGTCCGACCGCTTCCTCTTGCGGGCCTGCGGCGTGATCAACCCGTGACGGACCAAACACCGATAGATCGCCGACAACGACACCAACGGCTCCACCTCGGCCCGCTCGAGCTCGTGCAACAACGTCCGCGGACCCCAACCCGGATGCGCCCGGCGCAACTCGACCACCCTCGCCTCGACCCCGGCCGGCATCTGATGCGGACACGACAACGGCCGCGCCGAACCATCCACCAGACCGGCCAGACCCGCAGAGCCATACCTGCGCAGCCACTCATGCACCGTCTGACGCGCCACCCCATGACGACGGGCCACATCAGTGACCGTCGCCCCATCGTGCAACACCTCGAGCACGGCCTGATAACGCTGTTCCACGACGCTGAGCTCCACGATCACCGACGACCCCCTCGATCCAGACAGACCAAAGGCCCGTCAACGAGAAGGCTGACCGCGATCAGCAAGTGTCAGACAGCTACCGAAGCCACCGTCGCCCAGCTACCGGAACCGCGTCCCGAAACTGTCACCCACCTACCGAAGCCACGGTGTCCACCATGAACCGGAACCGCACAGAACCGCACGAAAGATTCTGTGACCACGGGGGCGTCCGGACACTTCCAGACGC
>JAYUDQ010000339.1:0-5307 GCA_043739745.1 Acidimicrobiia bacterium
TGGTCGTACCCCTGGCTCTCGCGGCACTTCACATCGCCGCGTACCCCAAACTGTCACCGATCGACGAGGCACATCACCTCGACAGCGCATTTCGAACGAGTGGCGGCCACCTCGTTCGCCGCGGCGACACTCTCGATCCGTCGACGACGAGAACGATCGGATGCCGCTCGATCGACGAACCAGGTTTCGTGTCCCCCTATCCGTGCACCGGACAACCAACAGGGTCGATCGAGACGAACATCTCATACATGCACCCGCCGCCGTACTACGCGATCACCGGTGTATTCGGCCGCGCCTTCGCTGGTCTCGGTTTGGGCAGCTTCATCACTGGCGCGCGCCTGGCGAACGCCCTATGGCTGTCATTGGGGATGATGATGCTCTTTGGGCTTCTCGGTGAGTTAGGCGTGTCAACACGGCTACGCGTCGCTGCCTCACTCCTGCCGCTGCTCGCTCCGATGGTGCTGTTCCAGGGGTCCACCGTGACCAACGATGTGACTGCGATCCCGAGTGCTGCTGCTGTCTTGTGGATCGCCTTCCGCTATGACCGAGGTCGAGCCACTCAATTCGCGCTGCTCGCTGTCGCTGTGATCGCAGTCTGGCTCCGCGCCAGCAACATCTTCGGAGTCGGGATCGCAGGCGCGTTCTTGCTCATCCGAGCAGCCTCCGACCCAACGAAACGCCGACGATTGGTTCAAGGCGGAGCCATCCTTGTCGGCGCCGCAGCGATCGCATCCGCTGCCTGGGTCGTGATCATCGGCGAGCTCGCTCAGGTACCCGCTGACACGTTCGCGCCGAGATCGATGTTCCCTCAAGGCTTCAGGTGGGGAGACGTGTGGGACTCCATCGCCCCGATCCTGCCCCCCACCCAGGGCCTGCCCAACGTGCCACTGTGGAACGCCCGACCGTTCATTCGATTCGAGGTCGCGCTACTCGGCTGGCTGCTGATCAGCGGTCCGCTCATCGCGGTGATTAGGCCACCGACACCGGCGGGAAATGTCGCGACCGGGGACGACCAACGCTCATGGCCTGGATCGGCAATCGGTCTGTCAACGGCGATCGTGGCGCTGTTGGTCGCTCCCGCGCTCATTGTGATCAACGCGGTTTCGGCAGACTCGTACCTTGGGTTGCCGTTGGCTGCAAGGCTCGCCATGTCGCTACTGCCCGGCTTCATCGTTTGCTTGACCATCGCAATTCGTCACCCGTGGGCCGAACGGGCACTCGTTGCACTCGTCGTCGTCGTTCTCGTGTATGACTTGGCGATCTTGGCGTGACTCCCCTGCCCCTGTAGTCGATCGCTGCGATCGGTCCGCGTCCACATTTGCAGCCCGGAAGTGGACCACTACCTCAGCCCTCGAAGTTGGTAACGCTTCGCGGCTCCCGACGTGGACGTGGACGTTTCCGCAGTCGTGACACGCGACGCGTTTGTTGTCTCGGCCGCCGCCGTGTTCGGCGCGACCAGAGTCGACGCAGACGAGCCACTCGCGCTACAACCAGCGAGAAAAATCACGAAGGCGACGATTGCACCAGCGAGCCTCCTCGATTACCGTAATATCTAAAGATCTGCTCGTCATCCGCGTGGTCTGCCAGACGTCGGAACGGTCAGAATGCGGTCATGAAACTCCGAACCGCGTCGGCGGTTCTGTTGATCGCTGCCTTGCTCGCCGCGGGATGCTCTGACGCGAAGGCTCCCCCGGTCGGTGGTTCGATGGCGGTAGTGCAAGAGGGCGACAACAACTCGATACTGGCTTCATCTGAATTGCTGTGTTTTGGCCAGGGTGCATCTCCTCCGACTGATTTCACGGTGCTGTTCGACGCGGTGGCCCTCCCGACCAGCGACAGTTACCCGAATGCGCTTCAGACAACCTTGTCAGGCACCGGCGGACAGACCAGGCTCTTTGCGAAGAGCGGCTTGTGGTACAAGCCGAGCCAGGCTCTTGAGATCATCGTTCCGGCTGAGCTTCACGACAAACTCTCGATCGGATGGGCAGGTCCTGCGGACCCGTCCTGGCGAGTCACGACTCCCGATTGCTCGGTGTCTCACTCGGATCAATGGGTAGTTGTGGCGGGTGGCTACTGGGTCGAGAGACCGATCTGCGCGGCGGTCGTGGTTCGCTCCGGCGAGCGGGAGCGAACGGTGACCATCGGTCTCGGACAGGCGTGTCCTGGTCAGGCACCGCCCGCCGGACCGAGCGACCAATAGACCCGACCCAATGCGCCCCGAATGCCCGCTCTGGCGGTGTTATGCAACCGTTTCGAGTCAACGTGGCGCGGGCCACGGTCTTACGGTTTCGGGTTCACCGTTTGAGGATCGCCTCTCGTCCGGTTAGGACGACACGGTCCTTGGCCTTCATGGAAGGACCACGCCTATGACCACCACCAAGACAGCGTTGGAACGCGTCACCGACGACGAGTTCAGCGACATCGAGCTCCGAACCCTGGCAGGGTTCTTGGGCGGCTACTTCGGCCTCACGCGTGAGGCCTATGCGTTGGACCTGCGCCAGTTCGCGCAGTGGTGCCACGACCGTCGCGTCGCCCTGTTCGCCGTCGCCCGCAGCGACATCAAAGCGTTCGTCCGCAACCTCGAAGACCGTGGACGGGCGCGGGCGACGATCTCACGGCGACTGTGCACGATCACCTGCCTGTACAAGTACGCCGTCGAAGAAGGCTTGCTCGACCGCTCACCAGCCGTGCACGTCCGCCGACCCCGCTTGGAGGTTGAGTCGAACGCGACCGGCCTCGACCGATCTCACCGTCGGGGAACGCTGTACCGGGCCGATCCTGTGCGACCGCAACGCAACCGCCGGGACCGTCACGGTGCCGCAAGGGTCGTTCGCCGAATCGCGCGCGAGGCAGGGGTCGTCAAGCGGGTCGGACCACACACGTTGCGGCACGCGTTCATCACCGCCGCCCTCGACGCCGGGGTCCCACTCCGCGACGTGCAAGAGGCCGCCAGTCACGCCGACCCGCGCACCACGATGCGTTACGACCGGGCCCGAGTCTCACTGGACCGGCACGCCACCTACATCGTGTCCACCTTCATCGCCGGCGCCAGCCCGCTAGGCAGAAATGTTCGCTCCGCGATCGACAGAACGAGCGCGAAGCGAATCCTCTTTGTGTCGAGGGGCTCTTTTCGGGCGGAGTTGGGGCGCGTGAGAGTGGCCCGGTCGGTGACTCGAGCGATCGGGTCTAGCGTGTTGTCGGGTTCGGGAGTGACTGTTCCGAAGAGTCGGGTCAAGTGAGGTGCGATGCCGGCCACGCTGGATTTCAGTGACGTCCTCGCTTTGTCCTCCCGAGCCCACTGGTCGAGCGCGGGCGGTGCACTCGCGGTTCGTTGTGGTCAGCGGCGGGTGTCGGTGATGAGGCGTTGGTAGACGGCGTCGCTGATGTGTCGCTTGAACGCGCGCATCGCTTCTTTGCGGGTCTTGCCCTCAGCTTGTTTGCGCGCGTAGTAGACGCGTCCGGGTGTGTCGTGGCTGATCTGGGTGACGGCGGCCATATGGATCGCGTGGTTGAGTTGGCGGTCACCGCGCGGGTTGAGACGGTGCCGTTTCTTCGGTCCGGATGACGCCTCGATCGGTGCCGTCCCGTTGTGGTGGGCGAAGTGCCCAGCGGTCGGGAACCGGCGGATGTCACCGACGCGACCGATGATGATCGCGGCCATCAACGGTCCGATCCCGTAGACGTCGGTGACGGTGGTCGCGGACGCAACGATCATCTCGGCGGTGCGTTTGCGGACCCCCACGCCGCTGGCGGCGTCGAGGACGCGTGCCTCCTCCAGGAGCTGTTGGCCGGCTGCGATCCGCTCGCGTGTGACCGGCCCGTCGATGACGATGTTGACCAGGAGCTGTTCAGCTCGTTCGACCGTGAGCCCGTGCGGTGCCGCCCTCGATCAGCAAACACAACAAAGCGTGGAGCCGACAGATGGTGCGGGTCCGTTGGGCGGTGATCTGATGATCACGATCGGCGAGCAGACGGAGCACGACACGGTGTTCATCGAGGCCGGCGACGACGTTCAAGCTCGGGTTGTGCCACGCGACGATCGCAGCCGAGCGCGCATCGTTCGGGTCGGTCTTGTCGATCTTGCCGCGCTCCAACAGGCGCACCCGCGACGACAACTTCGGTGGAATATCGACGACGTGTTCGCCGGAAGCGACGAGCTGCTGGGCGAGCAACGCACCCGTCCCTGTCGCCCCTTCGACCGCCCACGTGCGTGGTGTGAACCGTGTCGCCCAGGCGAGCAGCCGTTCGCGTTGATGGCAGTCGGCGACGACACGGAACGTGTCGATCACCGTCTCGTTCCGGTCGACCGCAGCGGCGGTGTGGGACCCTTTGTGAGGGTCGGCAACCCAGGCACACCTGATATGTGGACTGATGCCGTTCCGCTTACGAGCCACACCGCGACTGGATCTGACCGGCTGGACGCTTCGCTCGGAAGTCAACCATGACGGTGACAGGGCATTCGAGAGACACACCCGGCCAGACCCCGAACGCGACGAATACCGCAACGTCCTTGCATCACATCCTCTATCAGGGCACTCTGCGCTCATCAGACATTTGCCGGAACCATCACGCAATGGCGTTCGTCTCACCCCCATGCGCTTGAGCCAGCTTCTGGTCGGGATGGCTTTGCTGTCGCTGACAGCCTGCACATCAGCCCACCAAAGCCAACCCTCGACAGCGCCGTCGACGGCTCCAGATGCGCCCGAATCCTCGCCGCTTGCGTCCCTGGAGTCGGCAGCCCCTGCGTCCGTGGCATCGGAGACACTGCCCGCACCACGCACCTGCCCCGAGAACAGTGCATCGAACGATTACCCGCCCGATCAAGTGCGGCCAACGACTGCGGACCTCGGCGTTGTTATCGGGTTCCACATCGGGGTGTGGCCCGAGGGACCGAATGTCGATGTCGGAGATCCGACGATCATGAAGCCCACCCCAGCCATGATGGCAGCTTTCGAACAGGCCAAGAAGCAGGTGCCGAACCCCATCCCAGCGCTCCTGCCCCAACCGTGCTGCGGCGGCGGTGCGATCCTTTACATCCGGTTTGCGAGTGGTCACACCGCCGCGTATGGGCCATGTGCTCGACCGCCTGTTATCGAGGAGATTGTCAACCTCTTGTTCGACGCGTACAGCAACCAGTAGCGCCGATCTGCCGCTCGGCGCTTATCGTTTTGTGCGCGTGATGATGGTTGCGTCGCGAGCGTATACCTGACAATCTGGCTGGCGAGGATTGGAGTCTGCGATGACGACTTGCCGAATCTGCGGGAACGAAATGCGCGAGGGAGATGACCTGATCGTTGTCGATGATCA
>JAYUDQ010000340.1:0-1948 GCA_043739745.1 Acidimicrobiia bacterium
ACTCGCCACCCGACAGGCAATACAGGGTCCCATGAGGGAGGGATCCGTCGACGTTGTGAATCCGCCTCGCTGTCGCGCTCGTGGGCGACCCCGAGCTGCTCGTCCTGGACGATCCGACGTCCGGGCTCGACCCGATCGGGACGTGCGAGATCGTAACCGTTCAGGGGGTGGCCGAGGCGGCTGCTTGATGCTGCCGAGGTCAACGCCCGTCAAACAGAAGGCAAGAGCGAGGGCGGGGGCGTGCCGGACCGGTGAGCGCGAACCGCCTGCTCAAGGAATTCGAGGACGTTCCGGTGCTGCTTCCTGAGGCAGGCGGCAGCGGTGAGGATGCGGGACACGTAGGTGCAGCCGCCGTCGCTCTGGCACCCGAACGAGCCCTTGCGCCAGAGCACCGCCTTGCGGAGGTCGCGCTCACCGCTGTTGTTCGTCGGCTCAACGTCCGGCAAGCGGACGAACACCCAAAGGCAGGACCAAAGCGGGATCAGCCTCGCGCAGAGGCCGGAGGCCTTCTGGTGCGAGTTCTGGGTTCCGTCGAGCAGGAGCAGGAAGAATCGCTCCTGGATCGGCGCCATGAGCCGGCGAAGACTGGCGCGGTTGATCTCGCCGTTCTTGAAGCGGTGCCAGAGGGCGAAGATCGCCGTGACCTCGGCGAGAGCCGCGTTGCCGAACGCGGCAGCTTGGCCGCCCCGGAGCACGAGCTTCTCGAAGTCGCGCTTCAGATGAGCCCAGCAGAACTGATGGAGCCGCTTGGGGTGACGAAGGTAGGCGCCCCAGCGGTCGGTGACGAGGCAGCCCGTGAAATTGCCGAGGAAGCGAACGAAGGCGGCGCGGTTCCGGCGCGGGTCGATCCAGAAGACGGCGAGGGTTGCTGTGACCGCGATCCAGAGCCATGCGCGTTCGAGTCCGTTGCGCCAGCCCGTCTCGTCGGCATTGACGACGCCGGCGTCGCGAACGGTCTTCAGCGCCTCTTCGTATGGCGCCTTCAGGGCGTCGCTCGTCGCCTGCTCAAGGGCCGTGATCGTGCCGAGGGCGAGGTCCACGCCGAAGAGGTCCTTGATAGCCTCGACCGTCTCGCGGCGGCTCAACCGGTAGCGCCCGGTGAGGAGGGCGACCCTCGCCTGGAGCCCGGGGCCGAAGGCGCTCCCCGCGACCTCGCGAGGAAGTTCGGCGCGGGTGACCTCACCGCAGCGGTCGCAGGCCGTCCCATGGGCCTGATACTCAGTGGTGACCAGCTTCGGCGGCGGGACCTCGGTGATCTGGTGGCGTGTTGGCTCGGGATCCCGGGCGTCACGCTTCTGCCGCAATGGCGCACGACACCGGCGGCACGTCTTCGGGACAAGCGGGACGACGTGATCCACCTGCTCGACAGGCAGGAGCGGGCGGGTGACGCCCTTGTGCCCGGGCTGCCCGCCACGCTTGCGTCCGGTGGGCTCTCGCGGCCTGGTCGGTGGCTTGTTCCACGGCGGATCCGACGAGGGCGGGCGGTCCGAGTTCGCCGAGTTCTCCTTGAGGCGCGCCTCCAACTCGGCGAAGCGCTTCTCCATGTCGGCGAGTCTTGCCATGAGCGCGGCGTTCTCGACGCGGAGTTGTCTGTTCTCGACGCGGAGCTGTGTGTTCTCGACCACAAGGTCCGCGACGCGCCGCTCAAGGGCGCGCTCACGCGAGCTTCGGGTCGTCGGCAGAGGAGCGGTGGACGTGGCGGGCACGCCCGTACACGTACAAATACGATGCCACGACTCTCGCCCGCTTTCGGCCTGCTGGGCTTCCCACGTGGGATGCCGCTTTGGCGGTTCAGGCCGTCAAAAGATGTCGAAAGGGCAGGCGACCCCCTGAACGGTTACACGGGTTGAAGCACCCGGAGCACGGCTACCTCGCGATCTCCCAGGACGCGCGCGGGCACAAGGTCGTCTGGGTTGACCGCCGTCTCCAGGACCCGACGGTCCCGCCT
>JAYUDQ010000341.1:0-5302 GCA_043739745.1 Acidimicrobiia bacterium
CGCAGCTCCCGCAGCGTCAGGTTGTAAAGGAGCTCGCGGCCCTGCACCAGTTCGGCGACCGCGGTCATGAGCCTCCTCCCCGCCCCCGCAACCGCTGCAGCGCGCGGTACGCGGGATAGATCGGCGTCTTGTTGAGGATGTCGAGCTTGCGACGGGCTGCGTGCAGGTGCTTCTGCGTGTCAGCGAGTTCGCCCGCCAACCGACCGATCTCCACCGAGGTGGTACCACTACCCACTCCGCCTCGGGAGCCACCGACGAGGCGCCCACGATCCGCCCGGGCCGCCCGCCACGATCCCGGGTCGGCAGCCAGGCCGGTCAGCGGGGCGACGACGCCGGACCATCGGTAGCGGTCGGCGAGCCCGAGCGACGCCGCGCGGCACGACGTCCGGAACGCGTCGTCGGTGAGCATGATCGTAAGCGCGCTGGTCATCGCTTCGACGTCGTTCGGGGCGACGCGCAGCCCCGCGCCCGCGTCGTGGACGATGTCGGTGAGCACGTCGCCGGCGGTGCTGATGGTGGGCAGCCCGGCCCAGAAGTGGTCGAGCATGCGGGTCCGCCAGGCCAGGCGGGACTCGGCCATCGCCTTCGCCGCAACGACGCCGACATCGGCTTCCAGCAAGAACTTGCCCCGGTCGTCGTAGGGCACCCACGGGCCGAAGTGCACATGACCGCTGGCCACGAGCCCGAGCGTTCGGGCCCGGGCCTTCAACGCCTTCGTGGTCGCCATCTCCGGGACACCCCGTCCTTCGAGCTCGAGACCCATGAAGAACAGACGCGCCTCGGGTACGACAAGAAGCACACGTATGAATGCGTCGAGCACACCGAGCGGATCGAACCAATCCCAAGTGCCGCCACCCCAGAGGATCACCTTGCTGGAGCTGTCGATCCCGGGGAACTGCCCGCCCCGCAGGATCGGTTCCGGCCCGCTGACAGGCGGCATCGTAGGGCAGCCGAACGGCACCACGTCGATGAGCTTGCGCAGGTGCGGATCGTGCTCGTGCGCAACCTTGTCGAGACGCCCACGCGAGGCGAGCATGCCGATCCAGAAGTCGCGCTGACGCTCGGATGCGCAGATGAAGAAGTCACCCACGTCCATCAGCTCGTTGAGCGTGCCGACCTCATGGGCCTTGGCACCCTCTGCCTCTTCCCGGGTCATGCCGTCGTACTGCTCGAGTGAGCCGAAGATCCACGGGTCGTAGAGGTCGACGACGACAAGGGCCCGGGTGTGGGCGAGGAACGGGTAGCGCTTCAGATCGAAGCCGAACACCAGAACGGCGTCGGCGTGGTCGACGAGCCGCAGCAGTTCGGCCGAGTCCTCGAACTCCAGCACTTCGACGTTCGGGTGGCGGCGGGCAACTGGCTTGGGCGACGCCAGCACCGTGGGTACATGGGCACCGAGTGCGCAGGCCAGCTCCCAGGCCCGGATCGCAGTACCGGCCATCCGCTCGCCGATCACGTCGCTCGAGCTGAGCACGACGAACCGGCCCGCGGGCACATCCGAGAACAGGGCATCGACTCCGAGGAAGCGGGCCACCTTGTCGAGCGTCGCCACATACGGCGGGCCGTCGTTGCCGAGCGCCTCGAGCGGCTTGGCGAAGCTGGCGAACACGACATGGTCAGGCACCTGGCGGCGGGCCTGGATCTCGGCGCGCTGGGCGAGGATCGTGTCGAGGTTGTCGAGTACGTCGTTGACCGCATGCATCCGCGCGGTACCGATCCGGTGGACGGGCTCCATCTCGTTCGCCATCGTGCCGACGTCGTAGGCGGCGCGGTCGCTGCGGGCATCGAAGCGGGCCCGGCGGGCACTCAGCAGCAGTGCTGCGCTCAACAGCGTCGGCAGCGCGTCGTCACCCACGTTCTTGAGCAGCATGCGCAGTGCGTTGCGTTCGAGCAGGAGAATGCGTTCGTGGGTGGCGAAGCGGCTGCTCGTGCCGTGGTGGCGGTGATAGCTGCGCGCGTCGGCTGACAGGCGGGTGCGGTAGCCGGCGACCTGCAGCCGCCAGCCGAGGTCGACGTCCTCGAAGTACGCGAAGAATGCCGCGTCGAACCCGCCGAGGCCGAGGAACGTCTCGCGGCGGATCAGCATGGCCCCCCCGCACGCGAACGGCAGGACCCTACCGTCGCTGGCCGGACCGATCAGGCCTCGTTCCCGGGCTTCTTCCACCCCGGTACCGAAACCCTGCTGCTGGCCGAAGGCGTGGAAGTTGATGCTGGCGTCGGCGAAGTCGACGTGGGTGCCGTCCCAATCGAGAATGGTCCCGGCGACGCAGACGAAGCCGGCCGCAGGGTCGTACTGACCGACAAGGGAGCGCAACCAGTTGGGGTCGACGCGCATGTCGTTGTTGATGAAGGCGACACACTCGCTCGTCGCCTGTTCGGCGCCGAGGTTGACCGCAGGCGAGAACCCGAGGTTCGTGTCCTGGGCCAGGACCTTGACCCAGGGGTAGCTGCGGGAGAGCAGTTCACGCGACCCGTCGCGCGAGTCGTTGTCGATGCAGACCGTCGTCAGCAGATCGGACGGGTAGTCGAGGGCGCGTATGGATTCGAGGCACGGTCCGAGGTGATCCCGACCGTTGTAGTTGACGAGGACCACGGTGACGGACGGCAGCGACCTCGGACGGACTTGCTCCTCCTGGCCCGCGCCGGTGGTCACGGGAGGCGTCTCGTCGGAGGGCACGGTGCGAAACACTACGTCCGCTGTTCACCGTGATCCCTCCGCTGCGGTCCTCCCGGCCCTCGTTCCGCCCGTGTCCTCCGACCCAATTTCACGCAGAGTGGTCAAGGTGGATGAGCCGAACGCCGAATGGACGTCATGCGACGGTCTCCCCGACTGCCCGGACGGGCACGCCTCCTCCACCCGCTCCTTGCCACGAGCGCGCTCACGCTGCTCGCCGCATCGACGATCGCGCTCGCGCCGGCCAGGCCCGCCCCAGCAGCGTCCGGAGCGACCAGCGATTATGCGGCCGAGGCCTTCTCCGACCCCTGGGACTACAGCAACCCCGAGGACCAGGTCATCGCCGACGACGGCCCGACCCGCTCGATGACCAACGCCTCGATCAGCGGCGGACAGCTGCATTTCGACATGGCCGGCCAGGGCTACTTCCACCCGCTGTGGGGCGGTTACCCGGGTGCGCTGCCGACCGCGCGCGAAGGTGTCGCCCATCCGATCGACGCTTCCCGCTTCAACACGATCGCGTTCCGAATGAACGCCAGCACCGAAGTCCCGGCCGGCGTGCGCTGGTACACGTGCCAGGAGATCTCCGATGCCTGCCAGGGCGGCTTCAACTTCTTCACCGTGCCTGGTTGGCACACCTACGTTTTCCCGCTCCAGGCCATCAACGAGCCGGCCCTCACCACGCCCTGGGCCGGCAACATCGTGTCACTGCGCATCGCACTGTCGCCGGGGGGCCAACAACACTTCGACGTCGACTGGGTTCGCGTGATGCCATCCGGCGTCGAGGCCAACGACGACTTCGGTCCTGTCCCGCAGATCGACCAACCCGACGTCACAGGCGGTGCCGACTACGCCTCCACGGCGCGGGCCGGCGATGCATGGGACTTCAACGAGGCCAGCGACTATCTGCGCGCAGACAATGTGACGGGCGGCGTGTCCGGTGGCCAGTTCGTCGGCCAGAACGCATCGCCGGCGCTCAACGACCCGTCGGTCACGATGCGCCTCGGGCCGACGTTCAGCGGCGACCAGTTCCACCGGGTCACGGTCGGCTACACCTACGACGGCGGCTTCAACCTGCAGGACAAGGTCGGCGGCGGCACGGTCGCCCGCATCATCTGGCGCATCGCCGGCACCCCGCTGACCAAGACGGGCGCCGATCTCCAGAACTCCGACGACATCGTCACCTACCCGAATGCCCGGGAGTTCACGGTCGATCTGGCCTCGAACCCCGCGAGCGCGGTCACCGATCCGGACCAGAACGGACCTCGGGTGGGCTGGTCCGGACAGATGATCGAGATGTTGCGCATCGATCCGAACGAAGACCGCGGCGCCCGCACCTGGCGGCTCGACTACGTGAAGGTGGCCGACGACGACGCCGGTGCCAAGAGCTTCGACATCGTGTGGCACGACAACGCCTGGAAGCCCGGCACCAAGGCCGACCTCTTCATCGACAACGACGACAAGGGCTTCGACGGCACACCGATCGCGACCGGGCTCGACGTCAGCCAGGGCCGCAACGTGTACACGTGGACACCGCCTGCGGGCACGACCGGACGCTGGTACGTCTACGCCGTCCACTCGCACAACGGCCGCACCGGCCGGGCCTACAGCACCGGGCCCGTGCGCATCGGCGGCATCACGGATCCCGCCGCGTACACGTTCGGTGCGATGGTCGGCGGTCCCTCCAGCCAGGCCGGCGCGGGCGGTCCCGCAAACACCGTACCGAGCCAGCTCGCGCTCTCGTCCAGGACCAGGCCGGTGGGCAAATCGGCGGGAAAGGCCGGGACGAAGGCGATGGCGAAGGCGTCCGCGCTCAAGGCGACGCTCGCTGCGGTCGTGGCTGCGCCGGCCAAGGCGGCCTGAGTTCGGCGCCCGTCATCAAGCCCGCGGCGATCCGTTTCGCCGTAGTCTGACCACGGATGGTGCTTCCCCCTTTCACCGCAGTCGTCGTCACGGCGACGAAGAACCGCATGTCCGCACACCGGGCAGTCGAGTCCCTGCTCGCCCATCACGGCGACGCGCATCCGCTCGTCGTTCTCGTGGACGACCGCTTCGCCCTCGCCGCCCGTTCATTCGAAGCGTTCCCGGGGGTGGACGTCCGTGGTCCGGCATGGCTCATCACCGTCCTCGGGCCCGAACTGCTGCGACTCGGCGTGATCCACGACGCGGACGCGTTGGCTTCCGTGCTTCGGCCGTTCGTACTGCGCGCGCTGCTCGACGAACGACGTCCCGGCCCGCTCGTCTCGCTCCCGGCTGATGCCGAAGTGCTCGGGCCCATCGATGCGCTCGTCGAGACCGGATCGGACCGGATCCTTGCCGTCGTTCCGACGCGGCTCAGTCCACCGCCCGCCGACGGGAAGCTTCCTGACGCCTTCGATCTCGCCATGACCGGTCGCTTCGATCAGGAGCTCTTCGCGATCACGACCGATGGGCGGCCGGTGCTCGACGACTGGTGTTCCCGGCTCGCCCGTTCGCCGCATGTCGGACCGGACCGCATTCGCGCCGACCTCCACCCCTGGCTCGATGACGTCGCCGCACTTGTCGATCCGCGGGTGGTGCGCGACCCCGGTATCGGCGTGTCCTTCCGCAATGCCGACGAACCAGGGCGATCCGTCGAACCGAAGATCG